>CAWUJC010000083.1:0-8063 GCA_963922355.1 uncultured bacterium
ATCTAGGTTTTGCTTCTGGGCCGAAAGAACGCCCTACTACCTTGCTGGCGCAGGCGCGAGAACTTGATCAACATAATGAGGCAGGCGATCGAGTTCCCGGCTGCGGAAAGAGATATAGCCGTCTGGCCGAATCAGATACATGCCGCCGGCTTCCATTCCATAACGTTGACGGAGGACATGATCTGAATCAACCAGACAAGACAGCCCCTCATCCGCCACGTCATCTTGTGTCCACACGAGGTAAGGAATCACCCAAGCGTGGTGGGCGCTCTGCACCGCCCGCGCCGTGTCCACACCTTTCTCCAAATTCGATTCGTCCTGGGGAAAAATCAGGAGGCAATGCGACGGGCCAGACAAAAGATCAAAGAGGCAGCATCGGCTACCTTTCAAAATCAAACCCGTGGCGTCTTTTGCCTCCAGCCCCGGGCGCAGCGCCTCCGGGAGGCTCTCGTCATCATCGAGGCAAAGTGGGCTCGCGCCATAATCAAGATCCAGTTCCTCAAAGCCACGGCGAAAGGCCACGTTTTCTTCCTCGTTCAAGTGATAGCTGGCCAGCAGCTCTTGACGCTCAGCTTGATTCATCTTCGGGTAAGCCTCCCCCGGTTCCGTCCAACTGCGGGAATCCGCAATCACCGCCTTGGCCACCGGTCGTCTCTCCGCCTCGTAGCTGTCGAGCAAGGCCTCGGAAGCCACCCCTTTCGTGGCGAGGCTAAGCTTCCAGGCCAGGTTGCACGCATCCTGCAGGCCGGTGTTCATGCCGTGGCCACCGAACGGCGAATTCACGTGCGCGGCATCGCCCGCCAGGAAGACCCGACCCGACCGGTAACGCTCAGCTAAACGATAATGGATACGAAAATAAGTCAGCCAGCGGGGATCGCTCAAGGTATGAGCTCCGCCCGTGCGTTGATCGGAGATCGACTGAATCTCAGCCAGCTCCGGCGTACCTTTGGCAGGATGTTCTGGCGGCAGCGAACCCGCGACGAGACGGCGTCCTTCGTCCAGCACCGCCATGAAAAAGTGTCCCTCGTCATGCAGGTAATAGTAGAACTTGTCGGGCGCGGTATCGTTCGTGGCCAGCACATCCGCCAAGATGTACGGATGGGGGCTATCATCACCTTCCAAAGCGATGTCTAACAACTTGCGCGTCGAGCTATGGGCACCGTCACAGCCCACCAGCCAGGGAGCAGAAACAACCGTTCCGCTGCCATCTTGAGGACGTAAAGTGGCATGAACGCGATCTGTTTCTTGCTCCAGCGCGATCAAGGTCGTGTTGCGTTCCACCTCGACGCCCAACTGATTAAGGCGATGTTCCAGCAGGGCCTCAATCTTGGCTTGGGAATACGCCAAGCCGTAAGGGTAAGGGGAATCCACCGGAGTATCCCGCTGGTTGATCACCTCAACGCCATTCGTAAAGACTTTGTTGCCGCATAAAGGCTGCCCGTTGGCCATGATTTCACCCGCCAGGCCCATGCCCTTCAACAACTCCAAGCTCCGCGAGTGGAGTAGGGTGGCGCGCGAGTGCGGATCGATCCCGGGCGAATCATCCACAATCTTGACGGTCAACCCCTGCCGCAGGAGCCGGATCGCGAGCATCAGCCCCGTCGTGCGTGCTCCGACAATAAGGACCTGCGAGGTTGCGTTGGCGGTGTAATTCGATGACATCCTAGTTGGGGCAAGAAAATGAAGGGTGGCGAGTCGTGGTGAGCTGTAAAGATGCCCATAATCTCTCACGCGACGACGACGAATCAAGGGCCTAGCCATCAAGCCTAAAAGCCACCACAAGGAACGCGTAGTCGACCGACAGCTGCGCTGCTTGACGTCGCCCATCTCTAGCTTGGAAGCTCATCTCATTCAGTTCAGGGAAGCGATCTAATACGATTTGCGAAGCCCCGCCCACGAATGGTCGGCCCCGATTGATTTGCCTTGTTTCGGCACGATTCTTTCTTAGCCTACAATTGAATCCCATCAGGCACTCGCGGTGAGTAAAAATTTTACGAAATTCCTGACAACCTTCTGTCTTCTGGCCTTGGCCACGCCCCAAGCCCAGGCCGCCATCCAAGTATCCGGCGACTATAGCCCAAGAAGTGCCAGCTTTTGGACCAACGGCGGAAACACCGGGCAAAGCGGATACATCGGCTATTTGAGCACCAGCACAGAGGGCTTTCTAACGGTTGATGGTGGCAGCAACCTCGAGCTTAACCGGGGTTATCTAGGTAATCTCAGCGGCACCAGAGGTACGGTCACCGTAACTGGTGCAGGCTCTACCTGGTACAATTCGACTAGTCTTCACGTCGGTTACTACGGAACAGGCACCCTCAATATTGAGGATGGCGGTTTCGTTCGAGCGAGGAATAGCGTCTACGTCACTCGCTTAGAAGGTTCTCAAGGCAACATTAACTTTCAGAACGGCACCTTACATGCCAACACCCTGCTTGCAGAACGCAATGAACTTAGCGGCCAAGGTACGATCGAAGTTCATGGCATTCGAGGAGGTGGCTACGATCAAACGTGGACCTTTAGTAATTCCGGTATTGCCACCAACGTGTTCACTGAAGGCGGAGATAACTTGTCGATCACGCTCATCGCCGATGGCACCAGCGAATACGGCGGAGGTAGCTTCGGTGGGGGAGATCTCTTAGTTAACCAAGGTGCCTCGGTGACGTTCGGGTCTGTTTTCTTAGGACTGAATGGCAGCGATGATACGGCCACGGTCACGGGTGCTGGCTCCGTTTTGGAAGCGGGCCTTTCCGTCGGTAACACCGGGACTGGGACGCTGCATATTGAGAATGGAGGCTTGGTCAACAGTTCGAGCACAACGATTGGCAGCTATGAGAACGGTATTGGAACCGCGACGGTAACGGGGGCTGGCTCTACCTTGAAGAACAGGTTTAGCCTCACCATTGGTAGCGAAGGCGGTGACGGAACGCTTAACATCAAGGACGGTGGTCTGGTCGATGTGAAGACCCACACCTATGTGGATCAGTATTCTGATTCCACCGGGAAGATTGATTTTGAGAACGGCACCTTAAAGACCCGCACGCTTTGGGCAGACCGTGCTGAGCTCAGGGGCCAAGGACGAATTGAAATCAATGGCATCGTGGGCGATGGATACGGCGACACCTGGACTTTCGACGGCTCCCCTATCATCTCCACCGTTCTGGATGAAGGGGGAGATAACCTGGAGGTGATTCTCACCGCTGATGGTACAGGTACTTTCGGTGCCAACCAGCTCATCGTTCGCCAAGGAACGGTCGTGGAGTTCGAGCAAGGTTATCTGGGCAGCGCACCTGACAGCACGAGCGTGGCCACCGTGACAGGCGCTGGATCAACCTGGAATAACACATCTGCTCTAATCGTCGGCGACTACGGCACCGGGACGCTTAACATTGAGGACGGTGGCACCGTCAACAGCTCCTATGGTCTTCTGGGTTATCATAACGGTAGCCAAGGTACCGCTACTGTTAAGGGCCAGGGCTCATCTTGGAACGTTTCCGGCCGACTTACGGTTGGCGATTCCGGCATTGGCACCCTCAACATCGAGGACGGTGGCTTGGTGAAGGTAGATGAAGGAACCTTTGTCAGTAATCCCAGTGGATACGAAGATGATCCTGCTGGCTCCGAAGGCAGCATCGCGTTTAATAACGGCACCCTACAAACCGTCACCCTTTGGGCGGAACGGGAGGAACTCAGCGGCCAGGGTATGATTCAGACCAATGGCATCGTGGGCACTGGCTACCAAACGACCTGGGACTTTAATGGTTCCCACGTCGCCTCGGAAATTCTCGATGGAGGAGGTGATCGTTTGGCCGTCACCGTCACAGCTGATGGGACGGGTAACTATGGCGCCGAGGACTTGCTGGTCCGACAAGGCGCTGTCGCAAAATTCGACGTCACGTATTTAGCTTACGAAGCGGGTAGCAGCAGCACAGCTACTATCACGGACGCCGGTTCTACTTTAGACAGCACCAGACGACTCTTTGTCGGCTATGCCGGTGACGGCTCCTTGCGGATCGAAAATGGAGGATCGGCTACGACGGAAGAAACCACCATCGGCTCCAACGCAGGCGGCACCGGAACCATCACTGTCACCGGCACGGGAAGTTCTCTCACGCACAGCCGCAGCCTCTATGTCGGATCTAGTGGTACCGGCATCCTCAATATTGAAAACGGAGCAACCGTGAGCAACACGGGCGCGTATTTAGCCACTAGCAGTGACGGCAACGGTACGGTGAACGTGAGGGATGCCGGCTCAAGCTGGAACTCGACCTACAGGCTCACTGTTGGTTCCAATGGCACCGGCACCCTCAACATCGAAAACGGAGGGCTTGTGACGAGCAACGGAGGTAGGATCGGAGATAGGACTGGCAGCCAAGGCGAGGCCACCGTTACAGGTGCTGGATCACACTGGAATATTACTTCAGATCTCATTGTCGGCCGCGACGGCACGGGTACGCTACGTATTGAAAACGGAGGCAGAGTAAGCTCCGTTTCGGCCACAGTGGCCGATGATAACCGCGGGATGGTTACCGTCACGGGCCCGGGCTCCACCTGGACGAATACGTCTCATCTGGATATTGGCTACTCGGACGATGGCACGCTTAGTATCGAGAACGGAGGAACCGTCAGCAGTTCGTCAGCAACGCTCGGGAGAGTAAGTTTCAATGATGGCACGGTCAACGTGAAGGGGATAGGTTCCACTTTGAACATCGCGTCGGATTTCACCGTGGGTAACAGCGGGAATGGTCGGCTGAATATCGAAGATGGTGGTCTGGTCAAAAATTCGTCCGCCACCATCAGCAAATTCCGTAACGGATACAGCAAGGTCATGGTGACCGGGGCGAGCTCCCGTTGGGAGACTACCCATGATCTCACCGTCGGCGGGGAAGGAAGAGCTTTCCTCACCGTGGCCGATGTCGGTCACGTCACAGCCGGTGGTAACGTTTCCGTCAATAGCTCCAGCAAAATTAACCTTCACCTCGGCGCCAGTGCGACTGAAAGCACCGTTCTTCTTTCAGCGGGCGGGAATTTTGACGTCGATGGAACGGTGTATCTCTATGCTGATGGCGGCCTGGCGGCTGGCACCTACCAACCCATTAGCGCGAGCAGCTACAGTGATGCCGCCTCCAACTACCTGGCCGTGGGCGGAGTTTGGAATCATGCGAGCCGCACCTTTGAGGTTAGTGCCGTGGATCAGGACATCGCCGCTGATGGTTCGGTGACGAATGCCGACCTGAGCAACCAGCGGGTGGAATTCGCCGAGAATCTCTTGATCATGAGTTTCGACGCCGGAGCGACAGACGTCTCCCTGACCGCGCTGGCTCAATCGATCGACATGATCGGCGACGAGTACGCCCTGATTTCCTACTTCTTCGACGTGACCGACCCGGATGCCGAACTCGGCGAGATCATCCAGCTCTCCTACTATGTCGGCGAAGATTATGCGTACGGAGATTTTTCCTTCTTCCGGGAAGACACCCAAGGCAGTGGCTGGCTCGTTTACACCCCCGAGAACTACAGCTACGCCAATGGCTGGGTCAACTTTTCAGTCACCGGCTTCAGCGGCTACTCGGTCACCGTCAGCGAGGTTGTCCCCGAGCCGACCACCGGCGCTCTGCTTCTCGCTGGGCTCGGTATCGCAGCCTTTCGGCGGCGGCGATCGTAGTAAGCTGATCTAAGTCCGCCCTTAGCTAGAAGAAAAACGCGTACGTTTCACCGCGCTACTTGAAAAACCTAGAACCGGATGGAGAAGCCGCCGTTGATCGAGTGGGTCAGGTAGTCGGCGTTCACTTCGGCGTCGTAGGAGAGGAAGGCGCTAGTCGTTTCCGTGATGTCCGCATTGAGGCTGGCGCCGATTAAAGCGGTGTCGCCCGGCGCGTCGTCGCCGAGTTGGGTGACGAAGGCAGCCGCGGCACCGGAAGCAATGCGGGAGTTGACCGTCTGCACACCGTCGAGGAACTCATGCTGCCAGGCGGCGCGGACTTCCGGACGCCAGGTAATACCACCCGCTTCTCCCGACCAGCCCAGCACGATGCCGAGGTTTGAACGCAGGCTATCGGCATCGGTATCGTTGACCGTCAGGTTCAAGCTCTGTGCCCCAGTTTCGGTGTAGCCGTCGATATCGACCCGGGTGTACTGCAAGCCCGTGTAGGGCGAGAGCACGAAGCCATGGCCCAACTGGAAGTCGTAGCCACCGATCAACGAAGCATCCACCTGCAGGCCTTCCGTCTCGCCCGTCGCGGTGCGGTTGAGACCACCAAAGGTAATCGCACGGTCGGTGCTGTAACTGTTGTACGCACCGCCGGCGTAAGCATCGACGTACCACCCCTCACCGGAGAACTCGAAGTCCTGATCAAACCAAGTCGCATAGAGACCAAAGCGGGCCGAATCCACGTCTACTTCCGATCCGAGACTATCGACGTCGGCTTCGCTGCCGGCGTACCCGGTGGCAAAACCCACCACGAAGTTACGCGCCACGCGGTAGTCGATGCCCATCGTCATGCCCGCGGAGTCGAAGTCGTAACCCGGCAGATTATCACCACCGTCCACATCACCAAACTGGCCCGAGCCGTTGGCGAAGAAGCCCCAGCGGTTATCCGGCTTGGCTTCAAAGGTCTTGGCATCGATTCCCAGGATGCTGATCGCCTCCGTATCCATCGTTTCACCGGCTAGAGCCGGGAAAGCCCCCGGGCGCATCCGCCCGTTGCGATCAAAGAAAGTCAGCCCTTGCGTGCTCGCCCCACGGAACCCAGCCCGCAATTCGGCCCCACGACGCTGGAGATTGCGGTATTGCGCATTGGAGTAAGCAAAGGCCATCCGTTTGATGGTGCCTAACCCAGCAGGTGAAATTTGATTCAAGCCCAAGCGAATTTGATCCGTTTGCCCGTTGGCCGCCAGAACCTCAAAGGTGTTCAACACTTCGTTCAAATCCGGTGCCACGGTTTCAGAGAAGAGTGGCGCCAGCATATCCGCCACCGCCTTCTCGTTCGGGGTGGTTGCCGCTGCGATGATGGCACTCGGGTCGCTTCCGCCCAAGAGGGAAAGCTGCTGATCAGTCTGCTCTAGCAGGGCGCCGACTGGAATGATAAACGCCGCCAGCTCACCGCTCAGTGCCCCGTCAGCGTCGATGACGAGTTTTTCTTCGCCGCGTTCCAACGTCCCGGTCGCCACTAAGCTACCGCCTTGGATGTTCGCATCGCCCGCTACGTTGATTTGATCCGGGCTATTCACATCGACCACCAAAATACCGCCTGCGCCTAAGTTGAAGTTGCCGCCGACCTGCACTTGCCCCTGGGCCACCAAAGTCCCTGCCGTGTTGACGTTCACATTGCCAGCGCCCAAGGCGTTCATATTTGCTGCCACCAAAGTACCGCCCGTGATATTCGTCGGGCCGGTGTAGGTATTAGCCACATTCAGGGTGGTCATGCCATTAAGGTGGTTAACCATGGTGGTACCTGCAATGACAACTCCGGTCCCCGCGTTCGTCCCGGTATTGGTAAAGAAGTAGTCAGGGCTGTTGTGGTTGAAGTTGACCGTGGCAGCACCGTCGCCACCTACCACGTTAGCCGCGTTGAGGATACCCGCTGCGGTTAGCGGATCAGCCGTATTCGGATCTGTGCCAATGTTGAGGCTACCCATTGAACCAGCGACATTAGCAACAATCAACGTGCCAGCTCCGTTGGCAACGCTGACCTGCCCGCCATCGGCCACCGTTAGCGTGCCCGTACCGTTATTCCCTAGCACAAACACGCCAGAGTTATTCCACTGAGAACCAGCCCCAGTCACCTCGGCTTGACCATCACCCGTTGTTGTATCGCCCAGGACAGCGTTCGTGCTTGTGACCAGACCACCCGCTTGCACATCGAGCATGCCAAGCGCCGAGTTGCCAACGATCAGGTCCTGCGCATTGTTCCATTGCGAGCCACTTCCCGTCACCGTCACCATGCCCTGGCTCCCCGCATTAGTCGCAACGATGGAAGAGTCATTCGACACCACACCGCCATTCGTGACGTTCAGAGTACCGGTCCCATCTACGCACACCAAGAAATCCGTCGTGGAGTTCCATT
>CAWUJC010000084.1:0-8062 GCA_963922355.1 uncultured bacterium
GCAAAGCTTTTGTGGCCTACTTTTGCGCCGGTGACCCGAGCCTGGCGCACACCCCGGCTTTGGTTGCCGCTTTGGATCGGGCCGGAGCTGACGTGGTGGAGCTGGGCCTACCCTTCAGTGATCCGCTGGCCGACGGGGTAGTCAACCAACTCGCTTCCCAACGTGCCTTGGATGCCGGCGCTACGCCTCAGGGCGTACTGGAGGCGATCAAAGAATCGCGCAAGCACTCGCAAGTTCCCATCGTGCTGTACGCTTACGTGAATTTGCTCTTTGCCTATGGGATGGAGAAATTTGCCGCGGACGCCAAAGAGGCTGGTGTGGACGGTGTCTTGCTGCTGGACCTGCCGCCGGAAGAGGAAGATGCCAGTTGTGAAGCGCTGAAGAAGGAAGGCATTCGCCGTATTTGCTTGGTGGCACCGACGACGCCGGAAGAACGGATTGGCGAAGTCGTCCAACACGGCAGCGGCTTCATCTACTATGTGTCGCGGGAAGGCGTCACCGGCATGCAGAGTACGGTATCGACCACGATTGGCGACCGGGTGGAGCTGATTCGGGCCCGCACGGATCAGCCGATTTGCGTGGGCTTTGGCATTAGTAATCCGGAACAAGCCAAAGGCGTGGCGGCAGAAGCTGACGGCGTTGTCGTGGGCAGCGCGATTGTGAATCGCATCGCCGAAGGGGCCGAAGCCAAGCTTTCACCCGAAGAAATGGCCAATCGGCTGGAAACCTTTGTGCGGCCCTTTACCGAAGCCGTGCATGCGGTTGCAGGCTCGACTTCTGTCTCGTGAAGACGCTGGCGATCGATTACGGCGCCAAGCGAATTGGCATCGCCATCAGCGATCCGCTTGGGGCGCTGGCCACGCCGCAGGAGGCCCTGGTCGGCCTCAAAGACAAACATGCCGCTGCGGCGATTCGCCAACTGGTCCAAGAAACGCAGAGTGAGAAAGTTCTGCTCGGCCTGCCGCGAAATATGGACGGCAGCTACGGTGAGGCGGCAGATAAGGTGCGGTCGTTTGGCGAGTTGCTGAGCGCGAAACTCTCTGTACCAGTGGAACTGATCGATGAGCGTCTAACCACGGTGCAAGCTTCGCGCTTGCTGCATGAGCAAGGGGTCAACGCCAAGAAGCAGCGGTCACGGATTGATAGCGCCTCGGCCGCGGTTCTGCTCCAAGCGTATCTGGATGCCAACCAGGGCGGATTTGATGCCCTGGAGCTTTCTGAACCGGATGAGGCCTGAACCGATGCCAACATCTGCGGTTCCTTCAGCTCAGCCCGTGCCGGAGAAAGTCTACAAATTGACAGTCGCTTATCACGGTGCTCTGTATGCCGGTTGGCAGCGGCAGAAGGGAAAGGTCACGGTGCAGTTGGAATTGGAGCAGGCTGCCGCAGCGCTCTATGGCCAACCCATCGCCATGGCCGCTTCTGGTCGGACGGATACCGGCGTGCACGCTCGAGGTCAGGTCGTTTCGTTTCAGGGGCCAGGTCGCCACAAACCGGAGACGATCCAGAAAGCGCTCAACGCCAAGCTGCCCACCACAATCCGGATTCTTCAGGTGAGGCCCATGCCAGCCGACTTCCATGCCCGCTTTAGCGCAACAGGCAAAACCTATTGCTATCAGATCTACAACGCCCCTCTGGCCGATCCGTTTCAATTGGAGACGACTTGGTTTATGCCGTTTCCGTTGTCGCTCTCCGCTCTGAGGAAGGGGGCTCAGCATCTAGTCGGTGAGCACGACTTTGCTTCGTTTGCCAGTAATCCGGGATATGCCCGGACGACGACGGTGCGGCATCTTCGCTGGATCAAGATTGCGCGGCGAGGGGAACTCGTGACCATCCGCGTGCATGCTGATGGTTTTCTCTACAAAATGGTGCGCAACTTGGCCGGGGCTTTGGTTAAGGTCGGAACGGGGCGCTTACCGCCGGATGACTTGCTCGCTATCCGAGAGACCTGCTCGCGCAGTGCGGCACCACCCAGCGCGCCGGCGCACGGCCTCTTTCTCGAGTCGGTGAGTTATGGCCAAACCAAGACGGCGCCGCGCTATGACCCAGAGAAAGTGCAGCAAGCGCGGAACAGAAAGAAGATTTGATGACAGCTAGCCAGCAACCGATCGCCCACGTGGTTTTAGTAGAGCCGGAAATTCCACCCAACACGGGGAACATCGCGCGACTTTGCGCGGCGACGGGGGCTCATCTCCACCTCATCGAACCACTTGGTTTTGAGTTGAGTGATCGCCACCTCAAACGGGCGGGAATGGATTATTGGCAGCGCGTTTCCTGGCAGACCTGGTCGAGTTGGGAGGCCTTTCTGGAAGGCGAGCAACCCGCCCGCTTGCATCTGTTTACCACCAAAGCCAAGACGTGCTATTGGGATGCCAGCTACCAAGCCGGCGATTATCTCGTCTTTGGTCGCGAGACGAAGGGGCTGCCGGAGTCCATGCTCCAGGACTACGAACCGCATGGTGTGCGAATTCCGATCGCGAAAGAAGAGGCCCGCAGCCTCAATTTAGCTACGGCCACGGGGATTGGCCTCTTTGAAGCTCTCCGGCAAATCAATGCAAGAGGAGAGGGGCGAGCTTAGTTGCCCAAGCCAGGATTGACGCCACCGACCGCGCCGCCTTCCCAATTCTCTGGTTTGTTCCAGGGGACCTGAGAGACGTTTCGCTCGCGGCTAACTTCTTCTTCCGGAGCGCTCGTTGAGGAAGAGCTACCATCACTGGAGCAGGCAGCAAGAAAGGCCACGGCAAAGAGTGCCATGGTCAGAAAAAGGGTGCGTGTCAGGGTGAAATGAGAATCACGAACTTGCATGTCGGACACCATAGAAGGATTGGCCATCGGAGGTCAACGGAGAAGGATACGCTCAGCAATTAGGACTTGGTGCCGTTGAGCACTTTGTCACCCGGTCGCATGGGGGCCTGCTGCCATTCCGGCAGGATGTTGGCGACGGCGGTGTCCGGGCTGGCGGAGGTCACCTTGACGCGACCAATCATCTGGTTGCCACGGTAGACGACCAATTCGCCGTTGGGGACAACACCCGAGTTGTAACCGATGTCGAGGACAACAAAATTCCAGTCACTGTTGACCTTAGCAATACGGCCCGAAACACCGGGAGGAAGGTCGCCTTCCGGCATGCGTTCGACCAAGGCGCGAACCTTGATGACCTCTTCCTTGGCTTTGGAAACTTCTTCTTCGAGAATCTTCTTTTCCTCATCCAGAGCGGCGATCTTTTCTTCCTGGCTGGCGATCTGTTGCTTCAGAAGTTCGGGATTATCATCTGGGCTGAATTTCTCTTTCAGCTCAGCGAGTTCGGTCACCGCTTCGTCGCGTGCTTTTTCCGCATCGTTCTTGGCAGATTCAAATTCGCTCACCTTGCTCTTGAGGCTTGCTAGCTCGGTTTCGAGCGGGCCAACCTTGGCTTCGGCGGCCTCCAGCTTGGTGGTGGCTTCGTCACGGGCGGTGACGGCTTCTTCCAGCTCTTTCTTGGCCTTGCGAGCGCTCGTCTGGGCGACAGTTACTTGGCTCTGGATGGTGTCAACCTCGGCTTTGGTCTCGGTGTGCTTCATTCCAAGCATCAAACCGAAGAACGCACAAGCGACTCCGCCCAGGACGGTGGCAATTAAAAGGCCTTTCATAGTAATGGTGACGAGTTTACGACTTTTTTCGTCTGAAATCTGCCGATAGACTGAGTGAAATGTGTTGTAGTGTCAAGGCGAAGCGCGAATTATTTACGGTTTTTTGTTAAAAATGCTTGGGGCTTCTTAAGTAATCCGGTCTCCTTGGTGAATAAGATCATAAGCAAACACTCTTATGGCCACAAAATCAGGTGGTTACGAGATAATCTACACAAAAAGTATGGGTGAAAAAATCACCATTTTGCGCGTCGATGCACGTCCTCGATTTCCCGGGAAAAATGGGCATTTTGCCGCTCCATTTCATCTAAGAGCCAGTCTGGCGTGACGGCATAAGCACCGAGGCTCTCAATGGTTTCGCGCTCGGCTCCATCGGCAGTAACAACTTGAATGCGGCGCGCTTGTCCGGTCGTTCCCACCAAGCGCTCAATGATGCTATCGGCCGTTTCGCCTTTTTGGGAGTAGATGACGACCATGTCGCCTTTGTTGCGTGGCGGTGTGCTGCCTTGTCGACCATCAAAGACCAAGGTGACTTTCCACGGGCTGACGTCGTGGAATTGCCGCATCTGCTGGATAAGGGTTTCCCTTGCTTGGCGGGTGTTGCGCTGGTGAAGCTGACGAAGCTGCGGCCAAGCGAAAATGACGCTGTGGCCGTCGATCAACAAAAAAACCGGCGTCTGGCTCATGGGTAGGGAGCAAAAGAAGACGCCGGTTGGAGAAGGAAGGGCGTGAGGTGCGTTACTTCACGGAAGCCGTCACTTCAGCCGTTTTGGCCAGTTCCTTCTTGCGCTTAAAATAATCGCGGCGGCGGCGGCGTTTGGTCACCTTACGATGTTGCTGTCCCATGGGAGTGAATCCTTTCGTTGCTATTCAGGGGTTTGTTGCTAGGGGTGGGGAACTATGGCCGAAACTGCGCAAGATGTCTACACGATTGGCGTGCTGGCGGATACCCACGACCGGTGGCGACCGCGGATTGCAGAGCTTTTCGCCGGGGTGGATGAAATTTGGCATCTAGGAGATGTCTGCGAGGAAGAAATTATTGATGAACTGCGAGCGCTCTGTCGTGACGTGCATGTTGTGCTCGGTAACAATGATTTCGGCCTGGATTATCCCATTTCCCGTACGTTGGAGCGCAATGGCGAGACCTTTCGCCTGATTCACATTCCGCCGCATCACATGCCGGATGACGTCAACTGGCTCCTCCACGGCCACACCCATGTGCCGCGTGACGAAACGGTGCACGACCTCCATATTTTCAATCCTGGGCCGGCCGGACTGGCCAACAAGGGTGCTCCCTTGAGTATCGGTTTTTTGCGTAGCACCAACGGCGGGCCATTTGAGGCCGAAGTGCGCTTGTTAGCCCACTAACGGAAGACTTAAGACGCGTCTGGTTTCGGTAACAAGTCGCCTTGGCGATAAATTTCCAGCAGTCGACCCTGGCGAGGTGGGGTGATGCCCATGCCGGGGCTCAGGAGATGCTGCTGAATGCTGCGCGGGTGTTTGCGAGGCAGGCGGACGTTATGAAAGTGCAGGGTATCAAACTCGGGCGTCTGTCGCAGGCATTCGTGATGGACGAAGTACTCCTCAAATTCCGGAAAAAAGGCATCGCCTGTCACGTGTCGCTTCACCACCGTGAGGTACAGGTCATAGCAGACGGGAAGGAGGCGGGCGTAGATTTCGGTGCCACCCGCAATGAACATCTCGCCAAAAGGCTCCAGCTTTTCCAACTCGGCAAGATCATGCAGAACGGTGACTTTGTCGGCCGACCAGTCCTGATTCTGCGTCAGGACCACCGTTCGACGGCCAGGAAGGGGGCGGCCAATTGATTCGTAAGTCTTCCGCCCCATCACCAAGGTGCCGCCCATCGTCTTCTGCTTGAACCAGGCAAAGTCCTCCTTCAGATACCAAGGAATTTTGCCCTGGTCGCCGATCACGGCATTCAGCGAGCAGGCCGCGATGGCTTGGAGACGGAGAACCGGCTTAGTCATACCGCAATGGGGGCTTTGATCGCGGGGTGGGGATCGTAGCCGGTGATCTTGATGTCCTCGTAGGTGAAGGCATGGATGTCGCGGATCTCGGGATTGAGTTCCAGCTTGGGCAAGGCGCGAGGAGAACGGGAGAGTTGCTCATTCACCTGATCCAAGTGGTTTTTGTAGATGTGGAGATCGCCAAACGTGTGGACAAAGTCGCCAACGCCAAGATCGCAGACCTGAGCCACCATGTGGGTGAGTAAGGCGTAGGAAGCAATGTTGAACGGAACGCCGAGGAAGAGATCAGCACTCCGCTGGTAGAGCTGGCAGCTCAGGCGATCATCGGTACCCACATAAAATTGGAAGAGAGCGTGGCACGGCGCGAGTGCCATATGGTCGATCTCGCCGACGTTCCAGGCGCTGACGATGTGGCGGCGGCTGAAAGGGTTCGTCTTAATCTGATCGATCACCTGATCAATCTGGTTGATCGAAGGACCGTCCGGGGCTTGCCAGTCACACCACTGCGCGCCGTAGACCCGTCCGAGGTCGCCGTTTTCGTCGGCCCACTCATCCCAAATCGTGACCTTGTTTTCATGCAGGTAGCGGATGTTGGTCTCGCCTTTCAAAAACCAAAGCAGTTCGTGAATGACGCTGCGGAGGTGAATTTTCTTCGTCGTGACCAGCGGGAAACCGACGTTGAGATCATAACGGCTCTGCGCGCCAAAGACGGAGAGGGTGCCGGTGCCGGTGCGGTCTTCGCGTTCCTGGCCCTGGCTCATCACCAGCCGCAAGAGATTCTGATAGGCGTCCATAGGAAAACGTTAGACTAACGCCGTGGGGGAGGAGCCGCAATCCTGCTCCCTGGTTTTGGGCACAAAAAAAGCGACCTGCTTGCGACAGGCCGCTTTTTGAAAAGGTGGGTTAGGTCAGGGAACCACGAAAATCTTGGAAGTGTACGGGCACTTAACCAAGGTGCCGGAGGGGAAGCCGCGCACGTCGACCAAGCCTTCGTACTGAGCGTAAGGGCTCTTCACAAAGCCTTTCTTGTTGGCGACGCCGATTCCCTTCGGATATTTCGGCTTCGAGCTAGTCGCGGCAGGTTTCTTCTGCTCGCTGGAATTTTCCCAAGGCTTGGAGCTGGTGTTATTGGAAGGCGTGCTCTCGCGGGAGCTGGCCTGGCTATCGGTCGGCGTGTTTTCCTCGACGGTGCCACCATCATCATAGGAGCTGTCGAAATCAATGCCGGGGCCGCCGGAATCACAGGCAGCAAGGGCAAACAGGGTGACGCACGCAGCGGCAGATAGGGCGAGTTTCTTCATCTGGAGTGACATGTTGCACATTTGTTGGATCGCGGCAACCAACATTTTGATGGCGGGCGATAAGGACTTTTCACACATTTTGCTAGAGCAAGTCAAGGTTTACTGTGGGAAAAGTTTGTCTTTCTTGCAGCTACGACGTTCTCAGTTCGTGGATCGTTCACCTTAATGGCCGCTAGCGGCGGCAGGAGATGGGCGTTGGTGCGATCCCAGAATGGCGCGTAATTCTTTGGCGGCCGCTTCGGGCGGTGTCGTATTGATGAACATACCAGTACTGAGTTCCAGGCCAGCAATACCGCTCACACGGGGCAGAACCGATAGATGCCAGCGGAGGCGAAAGGTGGGCGAGCCGTTGTGGTCAGGCCAGGCGGACTGGTACATCGCAAGGTTGAATTCCTCCAGGTGCCCCGTCTCGGACAAAGCATGCAGCACGCGGTGGAGCAACGTGGCCAAGCTCTGCAGGCACTCGTCCGTGAAATCGGCCAGATCGGTCAACGGGTGCGTTTCATCCGGAAAGTCAGGCAGGGGTAGAATCATCACCTCATAGGCAAAAGCACTGGCGTAGGGGCAGAAAGCCAGCCAGGGGCCCTCCTGGGCAAGAAGGCGTTCGCCGGCGGCCAGCTCTTCCCGCGCCACGGCCTGATACAAATCGCGTCCGGTGCTGCGTTGAAATTCTTCGGCAATACCTTGTTTGAGGGAAATGCGGTGCGGCGCAAACGGCAGGGCCACGATCTGCGAATGTGGGTGCAACACCGAGGCGCCAGCTTTGTGCCCAACATTCTTGAAGACCTGAACGTAGCGAAAGCGCTCGTCGTGTCGGTAGGCTGCCACACGATGGCGGTACGCGGAAAGCACCCGGGTCAGTTGCCCAGGTGACAACTCGTGGAAAGCCGTGTTGGCATCGGGGCATTCCACCACCACTTCATGCGCCCCAAAACCAGGAAAGCTTTCAAAAAGGCTGGCTTCGGACGGTGGGGGATCTTGCACCGGGTAGCAGCCAAAGCCGGGTTTACAGACAAAGTCCTCGGGAAGCGGCGACTCCAGGCTCACGGCGGGGAAGCGGTTGGGCACGACCCGTACATGCCAGCCGGGACCATCGGCTGGCGCGCCTTCTGGCCGGTCGGCGTACACTTCGGGCGGGGTGAGGTGC
>CAWUJC010000085.1:0-7988 GCA_963922355.1 uncultured bacterium
CCGAACGCCATCTTCCTTTCGACCTCTGCCTGCTGCCCCCGCAGCATCACTTGGGCCACGCCTTGGTGGACGACTGCCCTGACGTGACCTTCGTCCTCGATCATTGCGGCAACCCGGCGATCAGCCAGCCGGACCAGTTCGAAACCTGGAAGCAACTCGTCGAGCAATACGCCGAGCGCCCCAACGTCAACGCCAAGCTTTCCGGTATCGTGGCCTCCGTTGGCCATGAAAATGCCACGCTGGAGGAAATCCGCCCCTATCTCGATGCCACCACCGAAGCCTTTGGCCCGGACCGCCTCGTCTGGGGGAGCGACTGGCCGGTCTGCACGCTGACCACCAGCCTGCCGGACTGGATCAAGCTCTTCCGCGAGTGGAGTGGCGCCCTCTCTGCCGACGAAGAAGCCAAAATCTGCCACCTCAACGCCAAGCGGATTTACCGCCTCTAATTCTAGATTCGATCAAGCATCGACGGGCAGCTTGTGCCCGTTGCTGCGCTGATTGAGCGCGCGCGCCAAGCAGGAATCCAACTCGGCGATATCAACCGGCTTAACCAAGTGGGCATCGAAGCCGGCCGACAAGGCATGGCGGACATCTTCTTCGCGTCCACGCCCGCTCAGGCTGACCGCCACCGCGTCCTCATTTCCATCGGCCCGTAGCTTTCGGATCAACTCCAATCCATCCATGTCCGGCAAGCCGAGATCGGAGAGAATAATGTCGGGATGCTCCCGCTGGGCCACGCGAATGGCTTCAGCGCCGGAACTTGCTTTCGAGACTTGGCATTCGCGGCGTCCCAAGATGCGCGCCAGGGCATCGATCGTGTCGGCGGAATCCTCGATCAACAACACCCTCCGCCCCCGCAAGAGACGGCGATCCTGCTCGCGCTGACTCGCTTTCTTCGGCACGTCATTCGATGTTGCCGATTCGATCTGATTCGGCTTGAGCGGCAAGACCAAGGTAAAGGTCGAGCCTTTACCCGGCCCGTCGCTCTCCGCTTCAATCCGCCCGCTGTGCAGCTCCGCCAGCGACTTGGCGATGGAGAGCCCGATGCCCAAACCACTGGCTCCGCGACTGACCGCTGCCCGCGTTTGATGGAACATGCCGAAAATTTCGTTCAGCTCGCGTTGGTTCATGCCAACACCATCGTCCTGCACCGCGATGCGAACCTCCTCCCGATCCAGGCGGAGACGAACCACAAAGCGCCCGCCTTCGTCGGAGTACTTCACCGCATTGTTGAGGAGATTGGTCAGCACCTGGGTAATGCGCCCTGGATCAAGGTTCAGCTTCAACTCGGCGTCGAGCGGTTCTAGCCGACAGCTTTGCCCTTTCCGCTCCATCGCAGGCTTCACCCCGGCAATCACGTCCCGGAGCAAAGCGTTAAGCTCGGTCATCTCACGTTGCAGCCGCAGCTTGGCGTTCATGATGGCGGAGAGAGAAAGCAACTCGTCGATCATCCGCGAAAGAGCCAAGGCGTTCCGCTCGATCACTTGCAGGTCCCGCCGGTCCTCTTCGTCAAACTTATCCTCCATCTGCAGCAACTGAGCACTGGTCACAATCGGCGTTAGCGGCGTGCGCAACTCGTGCGAAAGCTGGGCCAGGAACTCGTCCTTGGCTTTGGCTGCTTCGTTCAACTGCAGATTTTTCTCCTCCAGCTCCGTGCGGAGAGCCAGCTCTTCCGTCACATCACGGAAGATACAGACGGAAAGTTGCGTTCCCCCCAAGCCTTGTCCCAGCACGCCACCACCGCTAAAGGAAACGAGGCGTGTGCTGTTGTCCGGTCGCCGAACGTAGAGCACCTGGTTGGAGAAGCCTTCTCCGCGAAAGGCCCGGTTGAACGGGAATTCCTCCCAGGCAATTGTCTCGTGATCGACACGGCGAAACGCAAAGGCGCCCGGTGTCTGATCGATCCAATTCTGGATCGATTCCATCTTACGGTGCCCGAGGATTTCCAGCGCCGCCGTGTTGGCCCGGATGATCGATCCACGCTCATTGAGAAGGATGAGACCGTCCGGCATCCGGGCGATAATCTTCTCCAGCTTGGTGCGCTCGGCCTCTTCTTTTTGCAGCGTATCCTGAAGTTTTTCGGTCTGGGCATCCACGCGCTGTTCCAACTGCTCATTCATCTCGCGCAGGCTCTCCTGCTGCTCGGAAAGGCGGCGGTTCTTTTGTTGGAGCTCCTCGCGGTTTTGTTCAATGTTGCCCGCCAATCGGTCGAAGGCGTTGGCCAGGCTTTCGATTTCGTCCCCGGTCTTCAGCTTGGCGCGGGCCGAGTAATCCCCGCTTTCCAGTTGGCGAACCGTTTGGTGCAGCTTGAGCAGCGGCTGCACGATGGAACGACCCACCACCCACTGCAGCAAACTGGCTACGACGATCACGCCGCAGATCAAGACCAAGACCACAATGAGTTGCCCACGGCTCTCCACCGCTCGGGCTTCGCTAATGGCGGTAATCTCCTGTCGCAGATCCCGCTTCACCTCGACGGGCACATCGTTGCGCTGCTGGAGCTGCTCCAGGCGTTGGTCGATTTGTTCGTCGTAACGGGTGTTGTGCTCCAGCAAACCCGGCAAGGTGTAGGCCAAGGTCGCCAGCAGGCCGATGGTCAGAATCAGGCAAAAGACCAACCGGGTGTTGAGCCGAAGATGAATGGGGGGCGGCTGGTGCATGGGCACTCCCTATAAAGTGTACGCATCTTGCCCGGCGGCAACAGCCTTTTTCCACCCCTTGCTTGACGGTAGACCAAGCGCCCTGATGGCTTCGGCGACCGCCTGGGTTCATGCTATCGGTCCGTAAACCCGGTCGTATGCCGATGCAGTTCCAGAGAATTATCCTGGGGCTGAGGTTAAGCCAGTCTGGCCCCTCGCAGCGACACCCGGCCATAACCCCACAACGTTATGCCCAACTACCACAACATTGGTCTCGTGACCCGTTACGAGAAGAACCCCATCCTCACCGCCCGCGACTTCCCGGACGAGTATCAGCTCGCCCACGTTTTCAATTCGGGCATCACCACCTTCCGCGGCAAGTACCTCATGGTTTGCCGCTGTGAGGACGCCGCGCTGAAACCTTACTTCTGGCTGGCCGACAGCGACGACGGCCTCAACTTCACCCCCCGTGCGAAGCCCATCGCCATGCCGATGGACAACCCGGAGTTCGCCAAGTACGCCGACTACAACTTCTACGATCCACGCGTGACGCAGATCGGCGACGCCTACTACATCACGCATGCCGCGCACAGTTCCCACGACTGTCGGACCAGTCTGCACAAAACGACGGACTTCGAAGATTTCGAGTGGCTTGGCTATATCTCGGAACCGGGCAACCGCAATTGCCTGATCTTTCCGGAGAAAATCAATGGCCTTTACGCCCGCTTGGAGCGCCCGATGACCACCTGGGACTCCGGCGACATCTGGATCTCCTACTCGCCGGACCTGATCTATTGGGGCAAGAAAGCCTGTGTGCTCCGCAACACCGAAGTCTTATGGGCTTGGTCCAAGATCGGCGGTGGTGCGGTCCCCATCCGTACCGAGGAAGGCTGGCTTAACATCTTCCACGGTGTCCGCACTCAAGGCAAAGGCCATCTCGTCTATCAACTCGGGGTCTGCCTGCACGATCTGAACGACCCCAGCCAGGTGATTGCCCTGGGGCAAAAAGCCATTCTCCAACCACTGACGGACTATGAGATGGTCGGCCAAACGCCCAGCATCGTCTTTACTGGCGGTGCCGTACCGGAAGCTGACGGGAGCATCAAAATCTACTACGGCGGGGCGGACAGCGTGCAATGCGTTGGCTTCAGCACGATTGAGACGCTCCTCGACGTCTGCCACAACCGAGTCTAGGACCTAAGGGGCAACCGCCTTCGCGGCGGGCGCGGCCTGCGCAGCTTCGCCTTGGCCAACAGGCTTGGGCGAAAAAACCTGGAGGTAATACTTCATGTACTGCGCCCAAATTTTGCTCCCGTAATTAGTCTGGGCCGAGTCAATCGCCTCCGTCGCCTTCTCCGGCTTGCCGGAAGCCCGGGCAATCGCGGCGGTGGCGAAGAAATACCCGGGGTGGATGGCGTCCATCTGATCAAGCTTGAGCGCCGCATCACGCGCTTCCTGGAGGTACTTCAACTTCGCCTGACACATGGCATAAAGCAGCAACGCGTCTTTGTTCTCCGGTTCGGTCTTGAGCTGAGCCTCAAAGGCTCCCCGCGCTTCCAGGACTTTACGCTGCGCCAGCAAGGCTTCGCCCAAGTAGAGCTGCGCCCGTGGGACTGCCGCGGGGTCCTCTTCAATCGCGGTCAACATGGCTTCGGTCGCTTCCTGGTACTTCTGTTGGCTCGCATACACGCGGCCCTCGAGCAATTTGGCCTTGGCGTTCTTCGGCTCCTTAGCCAACACCGCTTGGACCAAGGTCAAAGCGGCTTTGTCGTCACCATTCTTGTAGGCGACAAAGGCGTTCTGGAGTTGAGCTTCCGTGCTGGTCGTCGCATCCGGGCTGCCCCCAATCACTTGAGTGCTGCGCGACTTGCTAGGCGGAGGCAGCGGCCCCGAGGGAGCGGCGTCCGTTGGCATTACTAACCCACCGTCATCCACCGCCATACCGGATTGCTGAGCCAAGGCGGGTAGCGTCCACGAAACAAGCAGGACTCCGCTCAAGCCAAGTCGTAAAACTGCGCGCGACTTCCACAAACGAACCGGGAAAACCATACGCCATCATCGGCACCTTAGCCGCCCGAGTCGATCAAAATGGAAGAGTTGACGGAAAAGAAACCTGGGAAGAAAATAACGGATCGTGCCTCCTAACGATGTGCCTAGGCCCAGTTTTGAATCGGTAGTCGAAACCTACTACCAACCACTTTTCCGCTTTGCCCTCAGCTTAACCAAGCATGAGGCCGAGGCGAGCGACCTCACGCAACAAACCTTTTACCTTTGGGCGACCAAGGGGCATCAGCTACGTGACGTCACCAAAGTCAAATCCTGGCTCTTCACCACTCTCCACCGGGAATTTCTTAGCTGGGCGCGGCGCCGTCAGCGCTTCGAACACACGGAAATGGATGAGACCGACGCCGACCTGCCCACGGTCAGCCCCACCATGGTCAACGACCTGGACGGCAGTACGGCCATTGCCGCGCTCCAGCAAGTCGATGACCTCTATCGGGCTCCCCTCACCCTTTTTTACCTGCAAGACCACAGCTATAAGGAGATCGCCGAAATCCTCGACGTGCCCATCGGTACGGTGATGTCCCGCCTGGCTCGCGGCAAAGGCCAGTTGCGCAAAATCCTGGCCGACCAAAAAAAATCGACTTTCTCCGAGAATAAAATCCTCCCCCTGAACTCTGACAACAAGAGGGAGAATTTCTCTTAACTCCAGATTTGTACCCCCCTATGGATAACCGCGAAGCCAAATTCATCCTGCAAGCCTATCGTCCCGAAGGACGCGATGCTGCGAACCCGGATTTCCGCGAGGCCCTGGAACAGGCCGAGCGCGATCCGGAGCTTGGGGTATGGCTGCAGCAGGAGCGCGCTTTCGACGATGCTTTTGCTGCCAAGCTCAAGGAAGTCCCTGTCCCTCCCAACCTGAAGGAAGAAATCCTGACGGGCCAAAAAGTTATCCCCATGCCGTCGATCTGGCAACGACCGCCCGCCCTGATTGCCCTGGCCGCAGCGGCCGTCTTTGCCGTGGGGCTCCTGCTTTTGACCCTGCTGGCCCCGCAAATGAGTGAGCAACAGTTGGCCTGGAAGGATTTCCAGAAGGCAGCCATTGGCACGTACGAAGACCCCATGTTCCGCCTGAAGAAGATGACGAGCAACACAGAGGAAGTCCGCGCTTGGCTGGCCCAAGAAGATGCTCCGCGCGGCTTTGTTCTGCCCGAAGGCATGCGGCAAAAGCCCCCGGTGGGCTGCACAACCTTCAAGATCGACAACCACCTCGTCTCGATGGTCTGCTTTAAGACCACGTCTGGCGAACTGGCTCATCTCTTCATGATGCCCCGCTCGGGCTTAAGCAATCCACCGCAAGTAGGCGATCCCACCTTTGTCCAAGACGGCTCGTGGTCCACCGCCAGTTGGAGCGACGGTAAACTCGCCATGATGGTGGCGACCCAAGCCCCCATGCCAGAGCTGCAACAACTCTTTGGCGGTTCTCCGCTCGCCTTACTGCAGCTCTATCGGTAAGCGCCTGCTAAAGCTCCAGCGCCACGCCCGGCTCGGG
Organism: uncultured bacterium; assembly: GCA_963922355.1. Classification (GTDB taxonomy): domain Bacteria; phylum Verrucomicrobiota; class Verrucomicrobiia; order Methylacidiphilales; family UBA1321; genus CAWUJC01. The sequence goes on from CAWUJC010000085.1 coordinate 6,193, forward strand.
CACCACGACCTGCATTTCTGGCGCGGCTTCCGCAAGTTCAGCCTGAAACCAAGCTAAGGCCGGGGGATCGCCGTGAACGAGCACGCAGACGCGAGGCCGCACGGTCAGGATATACTTGAGTAGGTCTTCCCGCTGAGCATGGGAGGTCAGGTCGAGCTTCTCAATCGGGCAGAGTACGGGTTGCTCGCCGGAATTTTTGCCCAGCTCCACCATCTCGCCGGGCGGCGTGGCCAGGAGTCGCCCCGCTGGGGAAGCCGGGTCGCAGTAGCCGACGAAGAAGATGCCGTTGCGTTCCACCGAGAGGAAGCGCTGAGCGAAGACGTTGGAGAGGGTGTGCTCGGTCATCATCCCGCTACTGATCAAGAAAATTTCGCCTTTCTTGTGCCGGTAGTTGGCCGCCTTACGCCCGTCCATGATGCGAGGACCAATATCTTCCATCAGCAGTAAATCGCCGTGGGCGCGGCGAGAGGTGGCCGCCAGCTTGTCGTAAACTTGAGTGAAGGCCCGACTGAGCCCGCCGATGTGGATCGGGCAGTCGGGAATCTCTTCCCGCTCCTGCATGAGGTGGAGCGCGGTGAGAACTTCCTGCGTCTTTCCCATGGCAAAGATGGGGATGAGCACCGTGCCGTCGCGCTCGAAGGTAGCGTTGATCCCGGCGGCCAGCTTGGTCAATTCGCCCTGACGGGTGTAGCCTTCGGGCCGAGGCTGAGCGCCACGGGTCGTTTCGATGATCAGTGTATCAATATCTTCCTCCGGGAAGTCGGCCGCCTTCATCAGCGTCTGGGCCTTAAAGTTGACGTCACCAGTATAGAGGATTTTGCGCCCGCGGTGGCAAAGCTCGATCCCCACTGAACCAAGGATATGCCCGGCATCGTGGAACTGGAAGGTCAGCGCCTCGCGCGGGTCGGCATCGGGGTACCCGTTCATCGACCAAAGCCGCTTGAGCCCCACCGCCTGCCAGACGTTACTGTACTGATCGATCTCGCGGTGACCAAAGAGCGGGTACTCGTCGATGCCCAGCTCGACCCGCTGCTTTTTCATGATCTGGACGGAGTTATGCAAAAGCGGATCGGCCAAATAGTAGGTCGGCTCGCTCAGATAAACTCGGGCATGCGGCTGCTCGCGCATTGCTACCGGGAGCCCGCCGATGTGGTCGTGGTGGGCGTGGGTGACGAAGATGGCATCGACCGAATCCACGGCGATGCGGTCGAGGTCCGGCAGCGCTTCAACGCCGTCGGCGCGGGGATGCATCCCGCAGTCGAGCAGGACGCGGCCGTCGCCGTCAAAATCCAGCAAATAACAATTAGCGCCGATCTCGTTGGCGCGCGTTAAATTCGTCAACTTCAAGCTGCTAGCTGAACATACCGTCTAGCCATCGCCAAGTCCGATTGCTTCGGCGCTTGCTTGCACCTAGTAGAGCGGGCAAAGCGGAAGGGTTAATGGCGGGCAAGGGACTGCCCGCCCTACCAGACTCAACGAACATCTGGAAAAGCTATGTCCAACGTCACCCCGACCGGGTAGAGCATCATCTTAGTGGGTCCAGCATCACATCACCTGGGGGGGCATCATCTAATTGGGTCCAGCTTCACAATATCTGGGTGGAGCATCATGCTCCTTATTTGGGCCAGAGGTAGGCGAGGTAGACGCAGTAGCAGAGAATGAGCAAGGCGCCTTCCCAGCGCTTAAGGACGTAGCCGGTGCGCATGAGGGGGAGAATCAGGACGGCGACAAAGATCATCATGCCCACGTCAACCATACTGATGCCCGGGGCATGAATCGGGGCAATCAGTGACGCC
>CAWUJC010000086.1:0-7944 GCA_963922355.1 uncultured bacterium
GGTAGATGGAGCTGAGGTCAGGCATGGGATTGAGAAGACTAAGGAAAATGCCGAAGCGCGAAAGCCTAAAATACCTCGTTTGGGCCTAAGTCGATATCTTGGCCCAGACCTTCCGGTGAGCAGAAGCCAAGGCGAGCTGCTCAATCTCCTCGGCCGACTTCCAACCCTGACGTTCTCCCGGCGTGGGAGCCTTCTTGCTCCATTGTGCTTCGACGACCGACAGACGCACCCGGTACTTGGTGATGCCATAGGTCAGCTTGGCCAAGGGCTTGGCTTGGGTTGTGGTCATCGAGGCCTGCTCAAAATGCGGAAAACGCCAGAGTGCGTCCAGACGCTGGCCTTCGGGCGGACGTTCCAGCCACCAGCGCTGCCTCCCTCTCACCTCTCTGGTCAAAATGGCGACGGTTTCCGCAATTTCCTCGGTCTTCACCCGGGTTTTGACCGGGAGCGCCTCGGGCTCCGGGGCTTGGCAGACCGGCTGTAACGGACATAGCAGGCATTGGGGCGAGCGCGGCGTGCAGATCAAGGCGCCAAGTTCCATGATCGCCTGATTGTAATCACCACAAGACTCCGGCTGGGGCGGCGCCAGTTCATCGGCTAGAGCTTGCATCATCTTGACCGTGCTCGGCTTCGCAATGTCCCCCTCCAAGTTAAACACCCGGGCCAGGACCCGCATGACGTTGCCGTCCAACACCGCCCCCCAGAGGCCGAGCGAGATGCTTCCGATGGCCCGCGAAGTATAGGGGCCAATTCCCGGCAGGGCCTGAAGCTCCTCCAACGAAGACGGCAGTTCTTTCTCGGGCAACTCAACCACAGTTTGCGCCAACTTCCGCAAGGTCCGCACCCGGCGATAGTAGCCCAGGCCCTCCCAGGCCTTGATCACCTCCTCTTCCGAAGAAGTCGCCAAGGCCGCCCAATCCGGGAATTGCCGCAGCCAGCGCTCGTAGTACGGGATGACCGTCGCGACCTGGGTTTGCTGGAGCATGAACTCCGAGACCGTAATCGCGTACGGGTCCTTGGTCTTCCGCCACGGGAGCTGACGCTGGTGCCGTTGGTACCAAGCCACCAAGTCTAGCCGAAAAGCCTGGCGGGTCGACTCCTCCACGGTGGGCAAATGTACCGCCAGCTTCTTGCGGGGACTTGCCTTGGCGGCGGCGGTCGGCTTTGATCGGGTACGGCGTTGAACCATGGCAGAACCCTCCAGCTATACGTACAAAATCACCACCTCGCAAGCCGAGCAGCTTCGCGGCCTCCTCGCGCAGCAGCAATTTGAGTTTCGGGAAGTCCCCTACACCATTTACGGGGCGAAGAAAGGGAAGCTCAATGTGAATGCCTACACCTCGGGTAAATTGCTCATCCAGGGCAAAGGCGCCAAGGAGTTCATCCAATTTACTCTAGAACCCGAAATCCTGGGCGAAGCCAAACTCGGCTACGAGGAAGTTCACCAACCCGAGATGTTTCAGCCCCATCTGGGCATCGACGAAAGCGGCAAAGGCGATTTCTTCGGCCCGCTCGTCATCGCAGGTGCCTACGTGGACGGCGACTTGGCCCGCGCTCTCCTGGACATGGGCGTGCGCGACTCCAAGCGCATCACCAGCGACAAGAAGGCGGAAGACTTGGGCGAACAAATTGAGGACCTTCTCCAGCCCTGGCGCTATCACGTCATCGCCATCGGCCCGGCCAAGTACAACGAGCTTTACGGCAAGTTCCGCAACCTCAACCGGCTGCTTGCGTGGGGACACGCCACGGTGATCGAAAATCTCCTCGCCAAAGTGCCAGACTGCCCCCGCGCCCTCTCCGACCAATTTGGCAATCCAAGGCTCATCCAATCCGCCCTCAAAGAACGCGGCCGAGGGATTGAGCTCCAGCAGCGGACCAAGGCGGAAAGCGACGTGGCCGTGGCGGCGGCCTCCATCTTGGCCCGCGCGAAGTTTGTGGCTCAAATGCGCCAATTGGGCGAAGACGTTGGCACCCCTTTACCGAAGGGGGCCTCGGCCCAAGTAAAAGCCGCTGCCCGGGTGATTTTGGCCCAAAAAGGAGAACCTTCCCTGGCAAAAGTGGCTAAACGACACTTTAAGACGTACTTAGAGGTTGTCGGGTGATTTTCGGCACAAAATGAGCTTCATTTGAAATTTCCAAGAATCGTCACATATTTTGCCTTGCAAACTCCCGTAAATCAGCGACTTATTGAATCCAGTCATGTCCAACCTAACCAAACGAGATCTTGTCATCCGCATCAGTAACGAAACCGGCATGGTCCAGCAGGACGTCCTCGACGTCATCCAAAAGACGTTGGACTACCTGACGGAGAGCTTGGCCAAGGGCCAATCCGTCGAGCTACGAAATTTTGGCGTCTTCGAAGTGAAGTTGCGCAAGGCCCGGGTGGGCCGTAATCCGAACAAGCCGGAGAAGGACGTGCCGATCCCGCCTCGTGCGGTGGTTAAGTTTAAGGCCGGCAAGGAGATGAAGGCCAAGGTGATGCAGCTTTCCGAAAAGTTGGCCGCCGATGGCATGGTGCCGGAAAACGACACCGACGATTAAGGCCCCTCGCCTTTCTCGCCTCCCATTTAGTTTCCGCCTGCCATGGCCTCCCTCCCCGGCTTCCGCGACTTCTTTCCCCCGGACTGTGCCCTGCGCAACCACATCATCGGCGAGTGGCGTGTCACGGCTCGGCGGTACGGCTTCCACGAATATGACGGCCCGCCGCTCGAACCGCTCGACCTCTACACGCGCAAAAGTGGCGAAGAGATTGTCAAGCAGCTCTACAACTTCACCGACAAGGGTGACCGCGAAATTGCTCTCCGCCCCGAGATGACCCCCACCCTGGCCCGGATGGCCGCGGCCAAGCACCGGGAGTTCAAGAAGCCACTCAAGTGGTTTAGCGTACCTCAGGTTTTCCGCTACGAGCGCGCCCAGCGCGGACGCCTACGGGAGCACTTTCAGTTCAATTGCGACATCGTGGGCGAAGCTAGCCTTCACGCCGACGTGGAACTGATTGCCCTCCTGATCGATACGCTGCTGGCCCAAGGCCTGCGGGCCGAAGACTTTGTCGTCCGGATCAGTGACCGGCAGTTCTGGACCCAATTCCTCACTGAGCGCCAAGTTCCGGAAGACAACTGGTATGAAGTCTTCCAGGCGATCGATAAGAGCGAACGCGAGGACGAAGCCAAAACGCGGGAGAAGCTTGGTCCTTTGGCCGACGAAGTGTTGGATATTCTCCAAGGCCGGACCAACGCGACCAACCCTGAGCTGGAGCAAGTCATGTCCGGCCTTACCGCCGCTGGCTATGGGGACTTCATCAAGCTGGACCTGACCATTGTCCGCGGCCTGGCCTACTACACTGGCGTCGTCTTCGAAGCTTTTGATCGCCAGGGCGAGTTCCGCGCCATCGCCGCCGGTGGCCGCTACGATAATTTGCTCAAGAGCCTCTGTAACGTGGACCTTCCCGCCCTGGGTTTTGGCATGGGCGATGTGGTGCTCAGCGAAATTCTCAAGAGCCGTCAATTAGGTGCGGCGGCCCAGCCCTACCAGGCGAAGTTGGATGCCTTCCTTGTCATCGCGGAAGAAAGCTTCCGCCCGCAAGCGCTCAAGCTTGCCCGAGACCTCCGACAGCAGGACTTGGCACTTGATCTCCCCCTCGCCGAAGTCAACCCGAAGAAGATGGGCAAGCAATTCCAGGCGGCGGAAGAACGCGGCGCCCGTTTTGCGGTCATCATTGATGGCCTGCTCAACTCGGGTAAGGTGGCAGTGAAGGAATTGGCCACTCGCGAGCAGACCGAGGTATCACTCGAAGAACTAGCCGCCACGTTGAAGGGCTAACCTAAACCGGGGGGCCGCTTGCCACCGGTATCCGCTTCCTCTTCGCGAGGAAATAGCTCGCGGATCAATTGCTGCATCTGTTTAGCCACTTCCTGGCAGCGTTCACCTGCCTCTTGAATGTTATCGGCAAATTTGGCCGCTTTGGAATCCGGGGGAAGTTCATTTCCCACCAGGAAGGAGTAGCCAAGCAACGGCGTTAGGTGATTGTTGATCTCGTGCATCAAGTGCCGAAGCTCCTGCCCCGGGGCGGCTCCGGCCTCTCCACAGGTCATGTAAGCCTGGGCGAGGTGCCAATCCATCAAACGCGTCATTTTCAGGCTCAGGCCGTCATAGCGCACGATTTTCACCGGTTTGCCCAGTTGTTCGACCGCGGCCGTGTCATCCGTCACCGCCATGCCTACCGCTTGAACCGCGGCGTAGGCTTCCATCAAAAGATCGTAGCGGAAGATTTGGGGCGTCTGGACCTGCCAGACGACACTACGATCCACGGTATTAATCACAAATCCGTCTTCTTTGGCGTGCTTGAGTGTATCCGTGGCTGGATAGCCGCAAACGGCAGCGCCGTGCTCTTGGGCAGCAAGAAAGACACTCTCCACCAGTTCCTTGGTCAAAAACGGACGAGCCGCATCCTGGATGAGGACGTAGTCGCGCACCTGCGTCGCCGCCAAACCATTCTGGACGGAATCCTGGCGCTCGGCTCCGCCGGCCACCAAACGAATGGGCGTGTTGCCCGCCACTTCGCGGGCCGGAGCAACCGCTGGCTCAAAATCATTTTCGGTGCCGGGCCGAACCACCAAAACGATTTCGGCCAAATCCGCCGAAGCAAGCAGACGAGTCAACGTGTGGGTCAGGAGCGGCTTCCCGGCAATGGGCGTAAGCATCTTGTCGAAGCCCATACGGCGACTGGCCCCGGCCGCAACGATGACAGCACTGAGTTGGGGGCTCATTCGCGCAACTGTTGGGGCGTCTTCACGGCGCTGGCTTCGACCTGCTTCTCGTTCTTCCCGGAGCCGTCACCCGGCTCGTAAGAGTCGGAGTAAAACAGGATGCCGTGTTTGCGCAGGTTGGCGATAAAGGCCGCCATGTTGTCCCCGGTTTCCTTGTCCGCCATCAGTTCGTAAAGCGGTCCAGAGCCCCCTGCGGATTTGGCAAAAAGGAAATCCACGTTCTTCAGAATATTGCGCACGTCAGCCAACATGACTTGGAACTTTCCTGCTTCCATCGTGGCGTTGACTTGGCGCAGCATGTCATCGGCCCCAATCAGGATGTTGGTTATCTCATCACTGTTCTCCTGGGTGAGCAAGCTGTTGTTAATCTTGGCCGTAATCTCATTGAGGTTGCCCGCCACGGCCCGAGCCTGAATGATGAGCGGTTCCACCTTCTCGGCGATATCCTGAATGTCAGGCGTGCGCGCCCCTTTGATCGTCTGGCCGTCCTGAAGCGGTGGCGCGTTGGAGCGGGGATTGGGCTTCACCTCCACAAAGCGGTCGCCTAGCAGGCCCGCCGAGCCGATCGTCCACTTGGAGCCTTTGCGGATTTTGATGTCGTCATCAATGAAGACCTCGACCGCCACGCGTACGCCCTTGGCGTCTTGGATGATCCGGGGCGGCTCCGTCACACGCCCGATTTTGGCCCCGGCCATGTACACCAGGGAGCCTTTAACCAAGCCGCTGGCGTTGGGGAACATCACCGTCAGGTTATAGCGCGGGGTGAATTGTTCCTGCAAATTGCTGAAATAGATCACCATGCCGCCGATGAGGGCAGCGCCCAGCAGTACGAAAATGCCGGCTTGGGTCTCAGAATTGCGGTTCTTCATGGTGCTGAAAGCGTTGTGCATAGCTCAACTTGGACCGTGTGACCAGCCCAAGTTTTGCCTCCCCAGGGGGGATGGATCCTTAAGGTTAAAAAATGGCATCCGAGTTGTCGGAGATTCCATTGACGAAATTGTGAATGACTGGATCGGCGGAATCGCGAATCGCCTCGGGCTTCTCCACGGCGTAGACCCGGCCCTCGTGCAGCATGGCGATGCGGTCGGCGATCGAGTAAGCGCTCACCATGTCGTGGGTGACCACGATGTTCGTCATCCGCAGTTCCTGGCCCAGGCGGATGATGAGCTTGTTGATACTGTCTGCCACCACGGGATCGAGCCCGGCGGTGGGTTCGTCGTACATCATGAGCTTGGGTCGGCTGACCGCGGCACGCGCCAAGGCCACGCGCTTACGCATGCCACCGCTCAGCTCGTTGGGCATTTTCTCTTCCTGCCCAGGTAAATCGACGATCTTGAGCGCCCGGCCCACTTCCTGCCGGATGGTCGCGTCGTCCGCACCGGCCTCGCGCATGGAGAAGGCCACGTTTTCGCCTACGTTGAGCGAATCAAAGAGCGCCCCGTTCTGGAAGAGCATCCCCATCTCCTTGCGCAACGGGGTGATGTCCTGTTCGTCCATCTCCGCCAAATCTTGCTCGCGAAACCAGACCTGGCCACGATCTGGCCGAATCAAACCCATGATGTGCTTGAGCAAGACGCTTTTGCCGGTGCCGCTCCGACCGATCACCACCATGTTCTCCCCATCCTCGACGTTGAACGACACGCCATCCAGCACCACCTGGGTGCGGAACTGCTTGTGGACATCCACCAATCGGAGCAAGGCGTCAGACATAGGTAAAACTTAGGCTAGGCAAAGATGCTGTTGAGCAGGAAGGTGAAGAAAAAGTTGGAGATGAGAATCAGAAGCGAGGCATTGACCACCGCCTTAGTCGTCGCTACCCCGACGCCCGCGGCACCACCCCCGCTGTTCATGCCCTGATGGCAACTCACCAAGGCGATGATGATGCCGAAGAGAAAGCCCTTGATGATGCCGATGAGCACATCCTTGCTCTTGGTGAAGTAGAGCGTGTTCTCCCAGTAATAGGTGCCATCCAAGTTGAGCACGGTGGTGAAGACAAAATAGCCGGCCCCAATCCCAAAGAGGATGCAGAGTGCGGTCAGCACTGGCATGGAAAGCGCCATCCCTAACACCCGCGGGACAAGCAGATACTCGGTCGGGTAAACCGCCAAGGCGCGCAAAGCGTCAATCTGCTCCGTGATCTTCATGGTACTCAGTTCTGCCGCCATGGCCGACCCGACTCGGCCCGCCACCATCAAGGCACAAAGGACGGCGCCAAGCTCGCGACACATGGCCAGCGAGACCACCGGGCCCACCGCGCTGTTCATGCCGAGTTCAGCAAACTGAAATTGAATCTGTGCCGCAAAGACCGCCCCCGTAAAGGCCCCGGTAATCACCACCACAATGATGGACTGAGTGCCAATAAATTGAATCTGCTGGGCGAGCAGAGCAAAGCGTAACCGATAGCGAAAGAGGGACTTAAAGACATCACAGCCCAGGAGGAGCAACTGCCCGGCCGTGCGGACAAAGTCCAGCATCCACGAGCCAACTCCCTGAGACGCGCTATACATTCGCGCAAACTAGCCGTCTCGCCAGCAAGAGACAAGCATGATTGACGCCCCCCAACCCCTTTGCCCAGAGTGAAGGAGATGCTGCGCCTGAATCGAGAAGACCTTCGTGCCTTGCTGAGTCTCCTTGCGCTCTGCCTGCTCTTCTTCGCCGTGCTTCAGCTCTGGCGACCTTTCTATTTCCTGACGGACGACAATCTTTCCAAGTTGAGTTTCTTCGTCCAAATGGGCGAGCGGCTCAGCGAAGGGCAATCCCCATATCATCATGCGGGCATGTTTGGGGGGTACGAGTGGCTACGCGACCCCGCCTTCATGCACTTCACCCATCCGGTCCTCCTCCCGTTGTCTCTCCTGGCCATGACTCCCCTGCAGGCCGCCATGATGGAGCTGATCGGCCTCATGCATCTCCTGATGGCCGCGACGGCCTTTTTCTTCCTCGCCCGTCACGTCCGCCTGCATTTTCAGCCCGAGTTGGCGACCGGCTGGATCATCTTCTTAAGCCTGAGTTACATCTTTTGCGCCTATAACCTCATCGTGGGATCTTCCTGGGCGATGTACATGGCCAGCCTAGCAGCTCTCCCCTTGATCGTACTTGGCCTACTGCAAAAGAAGCTAACGTGGGGCATTTTCTGGACCGCCCTGGGCGTGGTCAATGCCGCCTTGCTTGGGCATAT
>CAWUJC010000087.1:0-7920 GCA_963922355.1 uncultured bacterium
GAACATTCACAAGTTCGTCGACCAAGACCTGAACCGACCGGAAAACCCCCAACTCCTCGAAACCTTCCAGACCCTGATTGAAGGGCTCGACACGATGCTGCTTTGCGCGCGCGACACGTCGCAGAATAAATCCCGCCTTCGGGTCGACATCCTCCTCCTCATGACCGAGGACCGGAGCGGGATGATGGAAAAGCTGCGTAATTCCTTCTACGAAGAGGGGCACCTGGAGGGCAATCCCCAAGACAAGGCCACCCTCTTTTACGTCACCATGGTGTTCGAACGTATCGTCTGGCTTCTGCACATGTACGGCAAAGCGCTGCACAGCCAAATCCAACTGATCAACAACTCCGAGGGTAGTTTCGACCCGCCCCTCACTTCTCCCTCGTCTTCGACGGATTCTCCTGCTTAAACCAAAGGTGATGATGAAACGCCTCCTCTTGCTCGTCCTCGCTTTGGGCTCGATGCTCGGCACTGCCCTGGCAGTCAACACCTCCACCGTCCCCGGATACAAAAGCACCGGCAGCTGGGTCACCGTCATCAGCCCCAGCACGCCGCAAACCTGGTCCTTCTTCGAGATCAAACGGCACCGCCTGCAGTGGAAGTCCAAGCAAAACGTCTTCCAGTGCACGCTCACGCTCACCAATCAGCCCTGGGCAGGCGGTGGTGAAAGTGACACTACTTCCCCCGAGACGGAAACCTACTTCATTGTCTTTCCGCAGATTAAGCCGATCGGCGATGGCCTCTACGGTGCCCGTAATGATGAGGGCAAGATGATCCCGCTCTGCAAAGACAGCGGGGGCGGCATCGAGCTCTTGCCCACCACCCGGGTGAACCTCTTTAGCTTCAGCGGTAAACTCGTCATCGCCATGCTCGGCACGACCAACCAGGGCTTCGCGGCCGACAGCGGAGACCCTTGGGTCATCTACAACCACGGCTTCCAGTTGCAAAACCTGCTGCAGAATTCAGGGCTCTCCGAGTGACCTCTCCTCTCGCGAAAAGTGCCTTGTTTGTGGTGCTGACCTTCGCCCTGACCTGGGGCTTTTGGTTCTCCACCGCCATCTTCAGTGACAGCCTGAGTGGCTCGGCCAAAGAATGGCTCTTCTTGGGAGGGGCCATGTCGCCGATGGTCGTCGCTGCGCTCATGTGGCCATTTGGCGTGGCCTTGAAATTCACGACGCTCTTCCACTGGCGAATGACCTGGTGGACCATCCCGGTCAGCATTCTCCTGGTCCCCGTAACCATCATCCTCGTCCGCACTTTTGTCCCGCCCGATCTTTCCGTCTGGTCTTATCTCGAAATCCTGCCCAGCCAACTCACGGTCTTCCTCATCCTCCTGCCCATTCTGATGGGTGAGGAGTTTGGCTGGCGCGGCTACCTCCTCCCCCAGCTTCTTTCACGGTACGGCTTTATGCCCGTCTCGATTGTTGTTGGGCTCATCTGGTCGCTTTGGCACCTACCTTTGTTTTACCTCGGTTTTTACCCGAACCTCATGCTTGATTCCGTTGCCCTGAGCGTTGCCCTCTTCACTTGGCAGGGCAAGTGTTGCAGCAGCTACATTTCCTGGCTCTTCGCCGAGAGCGGCTACCGGATTTGGATTCCCCTTCTCTTCCATACCTCGAACAACACCTTTGGGCCCATTGCTCTACCGCCCGGCGTCAGCGACGGACACCAATTTCTCCTCAGCGTCACCGTCAGTTTCCTTGCTACCATGCTCTGCCTCTGGATCGCTCGCTTGGTAAAACGCCATCCCGAGCGGGTCCAGCTCCCAAACGCGTAAGTCTTGCCCGGCAGCTTCCGTAAATCGTCACATAAACGTCACTTGTCCCTGCGGATCAGTTGGTTAAAGTACTTTCTACCATGGAAAAGAAACGCATCCTGTTCATCTGCGTGCACAACAGCGCCCGTAGCGTGATGGCCGAAGCCCTCCTCAACCACTTTTGCGGTGAAACCTTCCACGCGGAAAGCGCTGGCCTGGCCCCGGGCAAGCTCAACCCCTTTGCCGTGGAAGCCCTGAGTGAAATCGGCCTCGACGTTTCCGAAAAGCAACCCCAGAGCGTGCAGTCCGTCCTCGATCGTGGAGAGACCTGGGACTACGCCGTGACCGTCTGCTCCGAGTCCGAGAGCGAAGGTTGCCCCATCTTCCCGGGCCCGACCGAGCGCCTGCACTGGCCGTTCCCTGATCCTTCCAAGTTCGAAGGCGATAATGACATGCGCCTCTCCCGGACCCGGGCCGTCCGCAACCTGATCCGCGACAAAATCGAGGCTTGGTGCGAAGAACAAGGCATTTGCCTGACCACCGCGTAAAAGCCCCGAGAAAGCTGCCCAGTAAGCCCTGGGAAAAAGAGATGATCTTTTTCCCGTTCCGAGGTTGATCTTGCCCCGGTAAGCCTCTAGGCTTTTCGGTCCATCATGAAGAGCAAGTCCAACACCTCCAAAACGACCAAGGCAAAGCGCGCGACGACCACCCGCAGCGCCAAGCCCCTCAAATCGGCCAAACTCATGTCCGGGGCCGATATTCTGGTAGCCTCGCTGGAGCGTGAGGGCGTCGACACCATCTTCGCCTACCCGGGAGGTGCGAGCATGCTCTTCCACCAGGCGCTGACCAAGAGCAAGATTATCCGCACGATTCTGCCTCGCCACGAGCAAGGTGGCTCCTTCATGGCCGAGGGCTACGCCCGTGCCTCCGGCAAGGCGGGCGTCTGCATGGCCACCAGCGGCCCTGGCGCCACTAACCTGGTGACCGGCATCGCCGACGCCTACATGGATTCCATCCCGATGGTCGCCATCACGGGTCAGGTGCCGCAGTACAACATCGGCAAAGGCGCGTTCCAGGAAACCGACATTTTTGGCATGACCCTGCCGGTCGTGAAGCACAGCTACCTTGTCCTCAAGGCCGAGGACATCCCGCACGTCATCGCTGAGGCCTTCCATATCGCCCAGAGCGGTCGCCCCGGCCCCGTGCTGGTCGACATTCCCAAGGATGTGCAGCTCGCCACCGCCCGCCCCGTTTTCCAAGACAAGGTGAACCTCCGCGGCTTCAATCCCGACCGTCGCTGCGATGACACCGAGTTGGCCGAAATCCTTGGCCTTATCGAGCAGGCTGATCGTCCCATGCTCTACTGCGGCGGCGGCATCATCAGCGCCAATGCTTCCAAAGAGCTCACCGAATTCGCCAAGCTGACCAACATCCCGGTCTGCACCACCATCATGGGCTGCGGCTCCTTCCCGGAGACCTCGGACCAGAGCCTCAAGTGGCTGGGCATGCACGGCACCGTCTACGCCAACTACGCGGTGGACGAAGCCGACTTGCTCCTCGCCTTCGGCGTGCGTTTTGACGACCGCGTGACCGGCAAGGTGAGCGAGTTCGCCAAGCACGGTACCATCGTCCACATCGACACCGACCTCTCCGAGTTCAACAAAAACAAGGACGTCCACCTGCCGATCCTGAGCGACATCAAGTATGCCCTCCGCCGCTTGAACGCGATGATCAAGCGCGAGAACCGCCCGCGCAAGCAGTTCCCCGCCTGGTACAAGAAGATCAGCAGCTGGAAGAAGAAGTACCCCCTCAAATACGAGGATTACGAAACGGCCATCCCGCCGCAGCTCGCCATCCGCATGCTCTTCGAGGAAACCAAGGGCGACGCGATCATCACCACCGGCGTGGGCCAGCACCAGATGTGGGCCGGCCAGTTCTACGATTACGACAAGCCCCGCACCTTCCTGACTTCCGCCGGTCTCGGCGCGATGGGCTTCGGCTACCCCGCCGCGCTCGGCGCCAAGGTCGCCTGCCCGAACAAGCAGGTCATCGACATCGACGGCGACGGCAGCTTCCTCATGAATGTGCAGGAACTTGCCACTGCCAAGGTGGAGAAGATTCACGCCAAGGTGCTCATCATTAACAACCAGCACCTCGGCATGGTGGTGCAGTGGGAAGACCGTTTCTTCGACTCCAACCGCGGCCACACCTTCCTCGGCCTGCACGACGAGCGCGAAACTATCTACCCCGACTACGTGGAAATCTGCCGCGGCTTCGACATCCCCTGCGAGCGCGTCATCCACAAGTCTGAGCTCCGCGCCGCCATCAAGCGCATGCTCGCCGCCAAGGGCAGCTACGTCCTCGACGTGATGGTCCCCTACACCGAGCACGTGCTCCCGATGATCCCGGCCAACCACACGGTCAAAGACATCATCATCGAGTAGGGCTAGCAGCACCCGGCAGCAGCGTAACGCTGCATCCAGCTTACCAAAGAAACCGTCGCTGAAACCAGCGGCGGTTTTTTGTGAGATCTATAACTGACGCAGCTAGCTAGGATATTTACTCTTGATGCTCCTGATCTGAGGCGGGAGGGAGGATTTGCGATGGCTCTTCTGGTTGAGGAGGTGGAGGCGGAAGCTCAAGATCACCACCCTCTAAACTCAGAAAACGCCGAAACTTTTCTACCCGATACTCAAACAAGTCATCCAATTTTTGGCGCTGCTCCTCATTGAGATGCGGTTCAATCTCTCGCTTAGCTGCCATGATATTGCGTCCCCATGCCGCCCCGGCCCGGCGGACAATCTGACGCGACTTGCCCACCGTTTTTTGCACAATCGGCTCAATCTTTTGCCGTTGCTCGGCGCTTAAATCCAACGTGCGCTCCAGCCGATCCATCGCGTTACGCGACCAATTGTCCGGATTCAACCGCTCCTTGGTCACCTTCAAGATAAGAACCGAGGTTGCAACCCCGCCAAAAACCGCGCCGGCGAAAAAGATTCCCGCAATGGCCACCATCACCTTCCAGTACCGAAACAGCCACGCCTTCATTACCATCCTCCCCCTGTGCTGAGTAACTGCGCCTCCGCCGAGGTGGTCAAGTCCGCCAGTTCACCCATTTGCCCAAGGCCGGCCAGGAACGTCACGGCCGCCAGCAAGCCAGCCAGCGCTAGCCCTCGCAGCCAATAGCGCTCTAGCGCGAAGATACTAATCTCAACGGCCTTCTGCTGGGCTTCCAACCCAAGTGCCGCCACTCGCGTGGCAAAACCAAACGGCGCACCATCTTGCTTGCCGGATTCGTACTGCCGTGGCCGAGCCGCTAACAGCTCCCAGGCATTCTGTCTTGCTTCTTCTTTCATTGCTTCTCCTTTTCAAGACGCTCCAACGCGCCCCTAAGTTTCTTTCGGGCGCGAAAAACTCGCACCTTTATTTTTGACTCGCCCCAGCCGGTGCGCTCTTGCACCTCGGCCACGCTCAAGCCTTCCAAATCCATCATGGTTACCACCAAGCGATCCTCCGCTCCCAGCGTGTCGAGCAACTTAGTGACAAGATCATGTGTCGCCGCCAGTTCCGCAGCATTCGGCTTCATCGCCACTTCGCGCGAGGCCTGGATCGTCGCCGCCTCCTCCTCGCTTAAGTCGGCCCAACGCAACTCGGGGCGACGCTTCTGGGCCCGGAGCGCGTCCAGGCAAGTCGTCACGGCAATCCGCGAAAGCCAGTGCCCAAAGGGCTGCTCCGCCCGGTATTGCTCCAGCCGAGTAAACATCTTGAGGAAAATCTCCTGGGCCAAGTCCTCTTCCGCCACGCGGCGAGGCAAATGCGCCCGTGCGATCTTGATCACCAGCGGATAGAAATGCTCCACCAGCTCAACCGCAGCGCCTTGATCACCACCGCGCACCGCTTCCAGGCAAGTGCCGACATCCAACGTTGGCCCTTCGCTCACGGCTGCTTGCCTCCACACACCATCAATTAGGAGACGCTAGCGCAGGGGCGCCGGTTACACGAGATTTGCCTCGGCTACTTGTTTGCCTTGGCCACCCAATGCTGCATCACCCAACGGCCCTTGCGCTTCCGCACCACCAGCTTGAGACCAGCCTGACGAAAAGCCTTCGCCACTTCAGCTTCTTGGCGGTTGAGAATGCCGCTGGCAATCAACGGAGCCCCTGGCTTGAGCCAACCCGCCAGACGTTGGGCGCTTTGGATAAGCAGCTCCGAATACAGATTTACCACCACCAAATCAAACTTGCGGCGGCAGCGAAACTTCTCAATGAAAGCCGCGGAGAAATCGATCTCGGTCGAAGAAAAATTCCGGCACTCGTTTTCCCGGGCAATGCGAATCGCCACTTCTTCGCTGTCGAAGGCAACTACCTCTTGCGCCCCCCAATGCCGCGCCGCGAGCGAGAGCACGCCGCTCCCCGTCCCGGCGTCGAGCACACTCGCCTTCTCTTGTTGCCACACCGGCAACCCCGCCATATGGCGCAACATCATCCCGGTCGTCGCGTGCTCGCCGGTGCCAAAGGCCATGTTCGGCGGTACGCGCAGCACCCTTGCTCCGGCCGGCAAATCAGACGGCACGTCGAGTTCTTCGGCCGGGAGAACTACCAAATCCTTCCCAATCCGTATCGGCCCGCCCACCACATGCGGCAGGTGTAAGTCAGCCTTTCGTACCGGGACGATGCGCCCGCCAAACTCCTTCAGCCACGGGGTCAGCTTGCCTTTCGTCGTCGCATAGATGTCCACCTTCGGGCGACCATTCTCGCCCTTGGCGGAGACCATCCCCTCTCCTGGATCCAGGATGGCCAGGCGCTCCAACCACTCGTCTTCCTGGCCGCGGCGCAAAAGCCGGGTCCAACGCCATTTGGGCGGGGATGCATCGCTCATGGGGTCACTTATTGGAGCAAAGTTCCGCGGTTGGCTGTCTCTCGCAGGGCTTCCCGCACCGACTGGAGTTGCGTCTGGTCGATGATGAGCTGCGTGGTGGTGTCTGCGATGATCGGGAACTTGGCAAAGGCCCAAAATTCCTCACCCCCGCGTGTAGCCCGAACCCAAAGCAGGTACTCACCCGGCTGAAAGCCCAGATCTGACAAGACGTTCTTCCACTCAAAACGGTTGTTGCCGGGATCAAACGGCAAGGGCTTGAGAATCATCTGCGTATTGGCCGCCTGCAGCACCTGCTTGTACTTGGGTTCTTCCAGGGAGGCTTCCAACTCGCGTTTTTCCTGGAGACGCGCTTCGGTGAAGGTGATCTCATCGCGCAGCGGTTGCAACTCGGCCTCGGTCCGGGCGATTCGCGCCTTCAGCTCGGCAATGTTGCGGCGGATATCCTCAATCTGCTCACGGGGCTTGGATTGAATGGCCTGCACCTGCTTCTTCAGGCCGACCAACTGCACGCGCCATTCTTCATTGTACTCTTGCCATTCCCGCAGCACCGATTCCGCCCACAGGCGCTCTTGGCCGGGATTGACTCCCGTCGGCGCGTCGTACAACGCCAAACGGAAAGCATTGACCCACACCTCGGGCGATTCAAATTCGTCACTCGGGCTGTAGTTCAGTTTCAACTGGTCGGCCCGACGCTGAATGCGTTCCTTTGTCTCATTCAGTCGTCCCTGATACTCATCATCGAGATCCTTACCCGGGCCGCTCCAGATCGCTTCGGCCTGGGTGCGGGCTTCGCTTAATACCGTCTCAATCTCTCCTTGAGCCTTGATGATGTCTTCGCGCAGATACTGGAGGCGGGCTTCCCGCCCGACCATATCTTCTTTGGCCAGCGCGACATTGCGCTCCAGATCACGAATCTCGCGGCGCAGCGGACCACGCTCTTCGGCCAAGTCCACAGCCAGGGCGCGGAGGTCATCGCGGAAGTCACGCACGATGGCCACTTCCTCAATCTTAAATCCACTGCCCGGCTTAACGAGGATTTCGCCCACGACCTTCGTTTCACGCAGCAAATAGTAACTGCCATAACCCAGGCCCAGAACGGCGGCGATGATCACGACATAGGCGGCCACACGTATCGCGATCTTCTGCCCTGAGCTCATCGGTTTGGCCGCGGGCTTCTCGGGTTTGCTGTCTTTGGCCGGAGCGGTGGCTAGTTGCCGAGGTGCCGGGCTCTTCGTCGCACGTTCGCGCAACCCACGCGAGGAACCAGCGCCCGCACCAGCTGCGGT
>CAWUJC010000088.1:0-7909 GCA_963922355.1 uncultured bacterium
CCGCCTTTATGCCCAGTTGGACAACGTGGAATTCATGGGGGTCTATGACATCGACCCGGAGGTCGCTCGCCGCATCTCCACCCAGCATTCCCGCAAGCCCTTTACCACGATTAGCGATCTGGCCAGCGCCTGCGAGGCCGTTACCATCGCCACGCCCACGAGTTCGCATTACGAGTTGGGCGAGTTCTTCCTGAAGCAGGGCAAGCACGTCTTGATGGAGAAGCCGATCACGGACTCCTCGGAAGAAGCCAAGAAGCTCGTGGATCTCGCGCACAAAAATAACGCGGTGCTTCAAGTCGGGCACATCGAGCGCTTCAATCCCGCCTTACACGCCTTGGAGGAGGTTCTGACTCGTCCGAAGTTTATCGAGAGCCACCGCCTCTCGCCTTATCCGGGACGCAGCACGGACATCGGCGTGGTGCTGGACATGATGATCCATGATCTGGAGATTATTCTCCACTTGGTCAATTCGCCGATCGAGAGCATGGATTCCGTTGGGGTGGCGGTGCTGAGTAAGGGCGAGGACATCGCCAACACGCGCCTGCGCTTCGTCAACGGTTGCGTGGCCAACATCACCTGCAGCCGCATTAGCCCAGAGAAGCTGCGCAAAATTCGCATCTTCCAAGATGACACCTACATCTCGCTCGACTATCAGAACCAGGGCGGCGAAATTTACCGCAAAGTGAAGTCGCAGATCACCCGCGAAAGCATTACGGTGGAACGTGACGAGCCGCTCAAGCTGGAGCTGAAATCCTTCATCGACTGCGTGGCGGCCTCCGGCAACCCAGTGGTAGGGGGCTCGCAAGCTGCCTTGGCCCTCGACGTCGCCATGCAAATCACCGAACAAATTTGGGCCCACACGGCCCGCCTGGAAGCCAGTGAGTAAATCCGAATCACCCGACGCCCCCGCGCCAGAAAAGACCTCGGTCATTTTGGAGGCGGAGAAGCAGATCACCGAACTCGAGAAGAAGATCGAGCCGGTGGATGAGCCGGCGTTGACGGCCGAAGCCATCAAAGACTTTGTCCCGGCCAAACCTGCCGCGCGTGAAGGCGAACTGAAGGACGAACTCAAGCACGCTGAAGCGGCGCGCGTTATGTTCGTGGCGGGTGACATCAGCGGCGATGCTTACGGGGCTTCGCTGATTGCGGCCCTCAAAAAGGCTAAGCCCGGCATTGAGGTGATTGGTTGTGGCGGCCCGAAGATGGCGGCTGAGGGACAGAGCCAGCTCTACGATTTGACCAAGCACGCGGTGGTGGGTGTGGCCGAACTGGCCAAGCATCTCTTGAGCCTGAACCGGGTGGTGGGGAAGATCATCGACTTGGCCAGCCGCCAACGGCCAGAAGTCGTCGTCTTTATCGACTATTCTGGTTTCAACCTCCGCTTGCTCGGACGTCTACGCGGTCTCCTTAAAGACAGTAAGCTGATCTATTTTGTCAGCCCGCAGGTCTGGGCCTCGCGTCCGCAACGCGCCCAGCAGATGGCGCGCGATCTCGATCTCCTGCTCTCTATCTTTCCTTTTGAGAAGCAGTGGTACGCCGACCATGCCAGTAAGCTGAAGGTCGAGTGGGTGGGCCACCCGAAGTTGGACATGCTGGAAGCTCTTGATACCAGCCAATGTGAAAAAGGCCGCATCGGCATTCTGCCGGGAAGTCGGGAAAAAGAAGTGCTGCGCCACCTTCCAATTCTGTGGGAAGCCGCCAAGCAGATTTATCGCGTACGGCCTGATTCGCATTTTGCTCTGATGGCGCCGGACGTGGCGCGGCAGGAGCAAATTCGCGATTGGATCGAAGCCCAGCCCGCCGTTGGCTTTGCGTATAACATCGTCACCGGCTACACGCTTTCCCACCTCAATCGTTGCGAGCTGGCGTTGGTGAAGTCCGGCACCGGATCGCTTGATTGTGCGCTCATGGGGGTGCCACAGATTGTCGTCTACAAAGTTAACCCGCTGACTTATGCCATCGGCCGACGGGTGGTGAAGGTCCAGCACCTGAGCATGGTCAATGTGTTGGCGGGAGATAAGGATGTGGTGCCCGAGCTGATCCAGAAGGACATGACGGCCGACAAGATTGCGCTGCATGCGTTGGAGTTGCTGAACAATCCAGAGCGGATGGAGGCGATGAAGAAGGAAATGGCCAACGTGGTCGCTGGCCTCGGGGAACCCGGGGCGATTGGCCGCGCGTCCACCGCCGTGGCCGAAGAGTTGGCCAAGGTGCCGAATGCGGTGCGGCTCAAGCGCAAAGAGCTGGTACAGAAAGATTTGGATGCGGCGATTAAACGCCGACTCGATGGCGACGAGGCGGACAAGCAGAAGTTGGCGCTTGCCGCCATCAACGCAAAGAAGGCCGAGCAGAACGAGATCCAAAAGGGGATCGACAAGGCCAAGCAGGCAATCAAGAAAGAGCACGATCGAATTCGACGCGAAAAAGAACGAGCCGAGCGCGAGAAGAAAGCCGCTGAAGAGAAAGCCCGTCGCGAAAAGGAAGCGGCTGAGCGCCGAAAGAAGCAAGAAGCCGAGAAGGCGGAAAAAGCCAAGCTTGCTGCTGCTGAGAAAGCGCGCAAGGAGAAAGAGGCGGCCGCCGAACGAGAGCGACAAGCCAAAGCCCGCGCGGAAGAACGCGCCAAAAAGGAAGCTGAGTTGAAAAAGCGTTCTGAAGAGAAAGCCAAAGAGTTGGCTGCCAAGAAGGCCGAAGTCGAAAAGGCCAAGGACAAGCCGGATTCTTCAGAAAAGAAATCGTAACATTTCTCTCCGGGCTGGCAGTTGGTCTTGCACCTGCTAGAAAAGAGGCGTGCCTGACCATGCTCAACATCCGCCTGATGACGAAGAGGTGATCATCGGTGCCGGGGAGGACGTCGCGGCTGAACTCCTGGAGCCGACCGCAGAGCACTCTCCCTATCGGCTCTACGCCCAGAGTTGCCTGATCGTCTTTCTGGCCTCGCTTTTTTACACTTACGAGTTGGCGTTGCGGATTTCGCCCTCGGTGATGGGGAGCGATTTGATGGCCAGTTTCGCCATCAACGCAGCAGCGCTCGGAACGCTCTCGGCCTTTTATTACTTCGTGTACATGCCGATGCAGTTGCCGGTTGGTCTGCTGATGGACGTGTTTGGTCCTCGGCGGTTGTTGACGGCGGCCGCTTTGGTCTGTGGCCTGGGGGCGGTGCTCTTTGGCATGACGGCCTCGCTCGGGACGGCTCAGGCGGCGCGCGGGATGATGGGCCTGGGCTCGGCCTTTGCCTTTATCGGGGCGATGAAGTTGGCCTCCATGTGGTTCCCGCACGATAAATTTGCGCTCTTCGGTGGGGTGATCAATTCCATCGGGATGATCGGCGCGATGTTCTCCGACGACATCATGGCGAGCCTGGTGACCAATTTTGGTTGGCGGGAAGCCTCCATTGGGCTTGGGACCATGGGATTGCTCATGAGTGTGGCCATGTTCCTGGTGGTGCGCGACCAGCCCAGCAAGCACTTGGCTCGCCACTTGAAGCACAAGGAGCATTTGGCCGAGCGTAAGCTTCTGGCCAGCTTGCATTCGGTCGTTTTCCGGCGCGTGACCTGGATGGCAGGGCTGATTGGGATGTTCCTCTACTTGCCGATCAATGTGATGGGCGAACTCTGGGGGCCGTTTTTCTTTGAGAATGTCTATCAGCTTAGTCGGGAGGATTCGACCTTCATCGTTAGCATTATCTTCCTTGGCTATGCTTTTGGGGCACCTTTGGCCGGAGCCTTATCGGACAAGTGGAAGCTCCGCCGTCCACCTTTATTGATCGGCATTATCGGCTCCTCCGTGTGCTTCTTTATTTTGATCTTTGTCCCCGGGCTTCCGATCTGGTCCCTCTACGTCTTTTCTTTCCTGACCGGCTTCTTCTGCGGGCCGCAGGCTTTGGCCTTCATCATCGGGAAAGAAGGGAACCGCTCGGAAGCGGCGGGAACCTCGCTTGCATTGGTTAACATGACGGTGACGCTTGGGGCCTCGGTTTTCCAGCCGCTGACCGGCATGATGCTCGATTACGTGAGCGGTAAATCGCAGGGGTCGACGGAAGCCGTGGTCTACACGCCATGGGAATGCCGTATGGCTTTTGTCCCGATGCTCGGGCTCATGCTCGTCTCGTTTATCATTCTCTTCTTTACCCGTGAAACAAGCGCCCGCCAGCACGAGCGCCATCCGCGGCCCGGCGAACCGGATTATGCGGGCGAAGCGAGTTAGTCAGAAGATTGGATAATTTCCAATCTATGGACTTCACTCAGGCTGGGAAAATCCAATTTGGCGTGGAGCCGATCAATGACGCTGATGGGCACTTGTTTCTTATCTCGTTGTCTGTTGCGGGCAACGAGGGTGCTCCGATCTGCCTCGAGCCAAACGAGACGAGTACGCGCTCCGTAATCAGCGAATAGGCGAATTAGTTTGCGGCGAAGCGGTTCGGTGATGTTAGTTGCGTTCCAGATAAAGGATTCACCACGGCGAAGATGTGTTTTAGCTGCGCTGGTGGCGGCTTGGATAACAGCACCTTGATTGTCGGTGGGGCTAATTTTCATCTCTTTTCTCAATTCATCTAAGCTGACGACGGGTAGTTCAGGGAGATTCTGTTCAATCCATGTATCTTTACCAGAGCCGGGTAAACCGCCCATCAAGATCACCTCGAATTTCGTGTCATCAAAGGCCTGATAAGCATGGTCACTTCCCAGGCGATCAAAAAAGCTCCAACGTGCATGATTACTGGAGAAGGACCAAGGATGTTGCAAACAGCCAAGCTCGTCTGCCGTTGCACAAAAGAGACGGTTAGTTTGTAGGCCCTTTTCTTGGTCAGAGGGGTGCTGGCAGATTCTCCCCATCATGTCGGCCTCCACCAGTAAACTAAGTAAGTGTAAGGGGCAGGCGTGGCTGAGAGTGACGACACGATCTTCTGGGGAAGGTAGGTTAAGAAAGTGGACGGTGGCTCCATGCCAGCGAATAAGCGCAAGCATGCTCTCGCGTTTAGCTAAATCTTGTGGCCAAAGCTGAGGTTCTTTCCAAAGATGGTGACGGAGTAAGCGCACGCTGCGCTTGGCATGGCCCCGAGAGGTAATCGCGCCATCTTCTTCGTGGCGGGTGCATTCAGCTTTTCCTGCGTCATGGAAGACAGCGGCCCACAGGAGCATGGTTTGCTCAATTTTATCGAGCTGTTGGAAATCTGGTAACTGGCGTAGTTCTTTCCACACCATTTGGGTATGGGTCGCCACATCACCTTCCGTGTGGAAACGAGGATCTTGGGGAGTATCGTCGAGTGGCTTGAGAAAGGGAAAGTCACCACAAAGCTCCGCCCAGTTGAGTGAGGTTTGGGTGATCATAATCGGAGTTTATTGGGGACGACAGGTTGATTCATCCAGAAGGCATCTGTCTGGACATGTCCCGCCCGGACATATTTGGCAACATGTCGGCTAAAATTGTCGGCTTGAATTCGATCGGTAAGTCGCACGACGTAGCCTTCATGTTGGTCGAACTGGAGAGTCTCTCCAAGTGCACTAATCCTTTCCTCGTCCCAAGGACCTTTGTAAAGGATGGGGACCATCTCGAGTTCCAAGAGGGCGCAATACTCACATGTTTCTTCCCAAGAAAGGCAATTACCTTGTTCGTCCCAAATGTTGAAGACCAAGAAGTAACTCGCGAGTTTCTCATAGGCAATCGAATGTTTGGCGAAGAGGTTCTCGCCACATATACGCCATCCTTTGGGAATATGATGAGCGATTTGCCCATGGAGCGCTTTAACCCAATTTCGGGAGGGGTGATGGCGGGAATCTAACGAACGTGCATGGAGGTGGTGCTGGTACAGCGTTGTGTTCTCGCCATCCATCTTTTCGGTGACGACCACTTCTCTCCCTTCGAATCCTGCTAAGTCTTCGATCCGCCGATCGTCATTTTGTAAACCAGGACTCCACGGGAGGTGGTAGGTCCGGGGATATTTGACGAGAGAATGGTGGTCATGGAAAGTCACGTTCTACTCCAAAGAAAGGAGAAAAGCCTTAATTTATCAAAATCAAGTTGTGGACTGAAGGGATAATCTTACCGCTGTCTAGCGTAGGAGGAAAAAGAGCCTAATTCTCGCGCTTGAGCATCACGTCCGAGATGAGGCGGAGGGCCTCGCCTTTTTTGCCGAAAGGCTTGAGGGCGTTGAGCGCCTTATTGGTCAGGCGAGTGGCCTCACGCTTGGCGGCGTCCAGGCCCATCAGTGCGGGGTAGGTGGCCTTCTGGGCGGCGAGGTCTTTGCCGGCGCTTTTGCCGAGCTTCTCAGTCGTTTGGGTGATGTCGAGAATGTCGTCAATGACCTGGAAGGCCAGGCCGAGGCTTTCGCCAAAGGTGGTCAGGTCTTTGAGTTGCTTGGGCGTGGCGTTGGCCGACATCGCACCAAGACGAATAGAGGAGGCGATCAAAGCAGCGGTTTTGCGCTCATGGATGTAGCGGAGCTGCTTCGGGTTAATTTTTTTACCCTCGTTTTCGATGTCGGCGACTTGGCCAGCAATGAGCTTAAGGCTGCCGGAGGCGTGGGCCAGTTCTTTGATCACATCGGCGTGGGAGTAGCGTGGCCAGGCGCGGCAGGAAGCGGCAATTTCAAAGGCGCTGGTGAGGAGGGCGTCACCGGCCAGGATGGCAATCGCTTCCCCAAAGACCTTGTGCGAAGTGGGTTTGCCGCGGCGGAAGTCGTCGTTATCCATGGCGGGCAGATCGTCATGGATGAGTGAGTAGGTGTGGATGCATTCAACGGAGACGGCGAGGGGAATGGCGTCGGCGTGCTTACCGCCGGAGACTGCTTCGGCTGCGGCGAGACAGATGACGGGACGCAGGCGTTTACCACCGGCTAGCATGCTGTAACGCATGGCCTTATGGATGGTGGCGGGCTTGGTGCTTTCTCGCGGCAGGTAGGTGCGGATCGCTTTCTCGATCTCCTGCTGGCGTTCTTTCCAGTACGTCTTGATTTCCATGAGCCCTCCAGTTAGCCCACAAGCGGGCGGGATTTCAACTCAATTGGTCAACGATTGAGGCGAGGCGACAAGCACTAGAAGGGGTGGACGGAGACCTCGACCACCGTCACGGTGAGGTTGTAGATGCCGTGCAGCAACATGGCGGTGAAGAAAAACGGATACGCCACCTGGAGGTCTGCGGGTTCATGTTGCTTCTGGACCCGCTCCCACATCCAAACCAAGCCATGGGCGGAGATGAGGGTGCAGACCACATGCAGGCTGGTGCAAACGGTCCACCGATATTGGACGAAGGCGGCAAAATCCTCCACGTCCCCTGGCTGCACATACACGGTGGTGTAGAGAATGTTTTCGAGGGAGGCGAAAACCAGGGCGGCCAGGAGGGAGGCGAGGTAAATCTGCCAACGGCTTTGGACGCGGTAAGGCTTAAATTCCAGCAGGTAAATCAGGCCGGATTGCTTGAGAATTTCTTCACTCACCGGAGCGATGATGGCGACGGCGACGATGCCGATCCCGGAGCCGACGGGGAAGAGGAAGTGAACAACAAAGGCACCGAATAAGGCAAAGAGGCCACCCAGGAAACCAACCAAAACCGCCACACCCCAGTTGCCCGCGGCACTGGTCTGGTCTTTCTTTTGGTTGAGCCAAGCGCCAAAGGTTTCGCGCCGGGTCTGCTGGCTGGCATCAATACCCTGTAGGGTGGGTTCGAGCAGCACGGAATCACGGAGGTGCTCGAGTTCGGTCTCCGGATTACGCGGTGTCGTGTGCGCTTCGGCAGGGTCGGGCTGGAAGGTGGCATCCGGGCGAAGGTGGGGTTCATTCTCCACCGACTCCCAGCGCCGCTTCCAGTTCTGGCTCATTGGACCACCAGGGCGGAGCCGTAAGCGACGACCTCAATCCCAGAGGCACCCTTTTTTTCATTGGCGCCGATGCAGGAGGTTTCGATCCGCACACACCAG
>CAWUJC010000089.1:0-7881 GCA_963922355.1 uncultured bacterium
TTCCAACAGCTGATCGACGACGGCTACCTCGGCACGCCGCGGCACTTCCGCTTCTACGACCTCAACGCCGCCTTTGCCAACCCGGACGCCCCGGCCCACTGGCGTCAGCGCAAGGAGCTTTCCGGCGATAACACGATGACCTTTGGCATTTATCTGGAAACGCTCAGCTGGTGGCTCGGCTTCCCCGAGCAGATCCGCGCGCAAAGCCACGTGGTGGTGCCGGAGCGCGACGGCTACACCGTGCAGATTCCAGAAATTCTCCAGGTGGCCGGTCGCTGGCCGGGCGACCTCTTCGGCACGATGGAATGGAGCAACGTCGCCCAATACGGGCCGGATACCACCTTGGAGCTGTACGGCAGTGCCGGGACGCTCGTCTATAATTTTACCAAGGATCAAATCTTCGGCGCGGGAGCCGGCGACCGAGAGCTCACGGAACTGCCCATCCCGGACGAGCTGCGCGGCCAATGGAAGGTGGAGTATAACTTCCTGAACGCCGTTCTGGCGGGCGGCGGTCAGCCCGAGCCCAGCTTCGCCACTGGCGTTCGCTACATGGAGGCCACCTCCGCCCTGCACGAAAGCGCGGCCACGGGCAAGGCTATCGATTTGAGTGGGAAATGAGATTAATTCGTCACTTGGCAGGGCGTCATGCCGTCTTACATTAAGGCATGAAGCTTCTCTCTCTATCCCTGGCGGTCGTTCTCACGGTTTGCCTCTCCAATCTTAAAGCAGATCATCACACTTCCGAACTGGCGGCGGTGAAGCAGGCCAACGCGGATTTCTACGCGGCGCTCAATGCCATGTTTACCGGTGACTTGAAACCCATGGAGGCGGTCTGGTCGCACGCGGACGACGTGACCTACCTCCCGCCAGACAAGGCCATGCTCGTGGGTTGGCCGTCGGTGAAGGCCGATTGGGAGAAGCAGGCCAAGCTCAAGCTGGGCGGTAAAGTGGAGCCGCAGGATGTGCACATCATTCTCGGGAAGGGTTTGGCTGTGGTGCAGAACTTGGAAGAAGGGAAGAACGTCAATGTCGGCAAACAGCCGCCGACGGTTTCCATCCGCGCGACGAATGTCTATCGCCTGGAAGATGGGAAGTGGAAGATGATCTCCCACCACGCCGATCCGCTGCCGTTTTTGGAAAAGAAGTGATCCTATGATGAGCTTGGTTCTCCTAGCCATACCATTTTTCGAGGACCCCAGTGACTTGGGCATGGCGCTGATTTTTGGCCCGTTTGGTATCATTCTTGGCTACTTGCTTTTCCGTTATGCCGACTTTGTAGGTGAGCATGTACATGGCTTCACTATCCGTGGGCAAACGGTGAACCCTTGTCCAGGTTGGATGCTTCGACCTTTTGGTCTTTTGATTTTGATGGGTGGATTGCTCTTCACAGGTCTTGCTTTATGCCAGCTCCTCTTGTCCTGACTACCTCCGCCGGCGAGCGCCAGATGGAGCTGGAGGCGATCAACGCCTTCTTGCGGCCGCACGGCGTCAAGATCTGGCCGTTGGATTTAGCCAACCTGCCCGGACCGGTACGCGCCGCGCTGGATCGGGAGGAGATGAGCGAGCAGGAGGCAGCGCTGATCAAGGCCTTCTTCCTCTTCCCGCGCGAACGCCTGCTGGAGATGATCGCGGAATGCGGGCGCGAGCCCCACGTGCCGAACGGCGGCGCGCTCGAGACCCGCGTGCTTCCGCATGACTACACCTATCCGAACTTGGTGCAGATCACGTCGAAAGCAGCGCCCACCCACTTTGATCAGCTCCACCTCAACCAAGCCGCAGACGGCACCGGCGTCGATGAGTTTGTGCAGATTCTCCGGGGTTGGGGCTTCTATCTCCGCCATCGGCTGCCCGATGGTTCAGAGTGGGAAATGAAAGTGAGCTGCCCGAGCGACGAACAAGGGTGGACCATCGCCTATGAAGGCAAGCACCCGCACATCGGTAGCCCGACCAAGTGCTCACCCGGCTCGAAGCTCCTGGTGCAAGTCATCGGGCCACCCGTCTGGAACATGGAGTATGTGTCTTAGGCGGGCAACATCCGTAGTCCGTCGTTGTTTTTTGCCCGAATCTCTGCAATCTGGCGTTATGATGATTCATGAACTCTCCCCTATCCTGGCTGTCCACGACGTGGAGCAAGCGCTCGCCTTTTACACCGAGAAACTGGGTTTCGAACTCGTGGCTCAGATGGGGGACCCGACGGAGTATGGCATCATTCAGCGAGATAATTTCAGCGTCCACTTCAAGCGCTTGGATCAACCCTTGGTCGCTAATGGTGCCTTCGAAGGTAATCTCAATGCGGGCAAGGGGGGAATCTATGTACTGGTGTCCGACGTCGATGCCGTTGCTCGGGAGCTAGAAGATCGCGGCGCGGCAGAGAAGATTGAGCCAGAAAATAAGGACTATGGGATGCGGGATTTTTGGATCGCCGATCCCTTCGGCTATGCAGTCTGCTTTGGCGCCAAGCTGGGGTAAATTGATTCTGTTCGCAGATGCACACAGATGATACTAACCTACTTGTGTTGGTAGCCATCGATGTCAGCCGTCATATCGAGTGATGAACAAACAAGCCACCTATGTCTGTACAGATTGCCAGATCGCGCAGCGAGCTGAGGCGGCTTATCACTATGTCCATCCAAACCGTTGTAAATCCTGTGGAAAGCCGACCTGGGAGTTGTCCTATCGACGTCGAATCCCCAAGCAAGGTGATGAGAAGGGTTGGAAGGAATTAGCTCTGCTGGTTTGGGAAGAACAACAGGAATTTATTCCCAGGCGACATCAGCGCGGCCATGAACAGTTATCTGCTCTTGAAAAGAAACAGACCGCTCTACAACAGAACAAGAAGATGCCAGCAGAAATGAAGCTTAAGAAATTGAAATACTTGGCTTGGCAGAAAAGAAAGGTGATCGAAAAGCACTTTGAAAATCCGGAAGACTTACTCCCGAACGAAAAACTAGGCGAGTAAGTGGATTGATTTAGGCAGATTTATCGAGAGGTTTTTCTTAATATTCTTCTAACGAAGAAAATGAAGTCTCTACACATTCAAATCGCAACGCCTGACGAAGCGCAAATTACCGCATCAATTCTACATGAAGCAGCAACCTATCTAGATTCTATAGGTCAGTCTTTATGGAAAGGAGATGATTTGGCGCTCTCTCAAATTGAGCAAGGCATTGCAAATGGGGAGTGCTATTTGGCGTATTGGGAAGGTGAAGCGGTCGGTACCTGTAAGTTTCAGCTCAAGGATGATCTCTTTTGGCCAGAGATCCCAGAAGGGACTTCCGCTTTTCTCCATCGCTTGGCTGTGAAGCGGAAGGTGGCGGGGATGGGAATCTCGACGCGAATGCTAGATTGGGCCAAACAACGGGCGCGCGAGCTTGATTTAGACTATTTGCGTTTGGATTGCGCCATTCGACCGAAGCTCTGCGCGCTCTACGAGAGAAACGGCTTTGTTAAACTCCGCGAGAAGCAAGTGGGGCCATATCGTGTCGCCCTCTATGAGTTTCCGCTCAAGGGAAATTAACGAAGTTGGACTACAGCCCCGGGTACTTCAGCTTGGGGTTGAGCTCTTCGGCGCGCTGGCGGGCCGTGTCGGAATTGGTCTGATCGCCCTTGGCCTTGTAGGTGTAGCTGAGCGCGCGCCAGGCGGGAGCGTGCTTCGGCTGAATCTTCACCACTTTGAGGTAGGAGGCGTGGGCCTTTTGTAGATCGCCCTTCGTGGCATGGGCGCCACCAAGGCCGAACCAGGCGCCGGACATGCTGCGGTCGAGCTTGATCGCCTTTTCGTACGATTCGATCGCGTCGTCATGCCGGCCCAAACCGCGGAGCGCATTGCCTCGGTTAGCCCAGGCTTCTTCGTACTTGGGATCAATCTCCACCGCCTTGTCGAAGGCCCGGAGCGCCTTGGGGAAATTCCGCTCCCGCATGTAGACCACGCCGAGGTTGTTGAAGGCCTTCTTCGCTTTGGGGTCGAGGCGGATGACCTTGCGCAGCGCTTCCTTTTCGGTGGACTTGGAGCCGGCGCGCTTGGCGGCGATGGCCACATCATACCAAGCTTGGGCGGAGGACGGCGCGCGCTTGGCCTTCTCCTGGAAGTCGGCCAGCTTGGCTTCCAGCTCTTGCTTAGAAGGCTGGGCCTGCAGCGGGGCGAACTTGCCGCCCAGCCAGAGGAGCAGCCCCGCCAGCATGACATAAAAGAAGTAAACCTTAAGAAGACGGCGGACCAAAATTGACCTCCTCGTAATTATAGATGCCGCCCCAGGGGCCGAAGCCGGTGCCGACTTGTTCGCTGGTTACCACCGGGCCGTTGGGGATGAGCGGCTTGCCGGAGTAATCCTTATAATAAACGCCGCCGTACTCCCCGCTGGGGGTGGAGCAACCAGCCAGGGCGAGCCAGCCCAGGAGGGCAGACAACGTCACGGCGAGGCCGGAAGAGCTAAGGGCTTGTCGGTTCAAGACTTCCAAAAGGTTCAGATTTCCCCGAACTTGCCATTGCCAAGCGCGGTTGTAAACGTTAGAAGCATGCTCCGTTCGCGGACTTCACCATTTTAGACAGAACAACGAAAGTAAGATTATGGAAACGACCCTCATCCTCCTCAAACCCGACTGTGTCTCCAAAGGCAACTGCGGCGAAGTGATCAAGCGCTTCGAAGCGGCGGGCTTTGTCATCCGCGGCGCCAAGATGCTCCAGCTGACCTCCGCGCTGCTCAAAGAGCACTACGCTCACATTGCGGATAAGCCCTTCTTCCCGGAAGTGGAGGAATTTATGGCCTCGACCCCGGTGATTGCGTTGGCCATTGCGGGTGACGACGTCATCGCCAAGGTGCGCACGCTCCTCGGGCCGACTGATTCCGCCGCCGCCGACAAAGGCACGATCCGCGGCGACATGGGCGTCGACAAGATGGTCAACGTCGTGCACGCCTCCGATTCCCCAGAAAACGCCGCCATTGAGCTCAAGCGTTTCTTCGCCGAAGGCGAAGTCTTCGACCGGACTTAGCAGTCGGCAGCTTTTCTAGCACTAGGCAGTCCTAGCAATTTGCCGTCCTGCTGGGCGGCAATATGTTTGTTCTGGCAAGTTGCGCTACAAACGTGGCTTGCTAGATGCCGCACCAACCGACAGGGTAGTCGGCGATGTCTTCCTTGCTCCGCACACCGCTTTGGGCGCAGATTCTTGTCGCGCTGTTTCTCGCGGCGGTGGTGGGCTTTTTGCTCGGCCCGCAAAGCCCGTTCGGCTTGGCGGACTCGGCCTTCTCCACGCAAGCCATCTGGTTGTTTGATTACGTTGGCGATCTTTTTCTCCAGGCCTTGAAGATGATCGTGGTGCCGCTGATTGTCGCGGCCGTCATCACCGCCGTGGCCAACATGGGGCAGGAACACGCCTTCGGTCGGCTCGGCCTGAAGACGATTGGCTTCTACCTGTTGACCACCTTCTTCTCCGTGTTGGTGGGGCTTATTTTCGTCAACGTCATCCACCCAGGCAGCGTCTCGCCGGAGGTGGCCGAAGCCCTGCGCGGCCAGGCGATGGACGCCGCCGAGTTGCAGGAACGCTTTAGCGGCACCGAGGGCGCGGCGCAAAACGTCTGGGACATCTTCAAGCGGATGATTCCCTCCAACGTCATCGAGGCGGGCGGCAACAACGGCGCGCTCTTGGCGGTCATCGTGTTCGCCATCCTCTTCGGTTACTTCCTCGGGCAGGCCAAGGAGAGCCCCGGTGTCACCACGCTGAAGAACTTCTGGGATGGGGTCTATGAGGTCATGCTCAAGATCACCGACTTTGTGATGAAGTTCGCGCCGATCGGCGTCTTCGGCCTCGTGGCCGAGACGATGGCGCAGGTCAACCTCTCGGCGCTGACCTCCCTCGTCTCCTACTTCTTTACCGTGCTGCTCAGCTTGGCCTTCCACGCCTTCGTCACGCTACCGCTGCTACTCATCTTGATTGCGCGGGTCAAGCCGTCGCGCCATTACCAAGCCATGTTCCCGGCGCTGCTCACCGCGTTTTCCACCAGCTCGAGTTCTGCCACCCTGCCGCTCACGCTCGAAAGCCTGCAAGACCGCGCCAATGTCTCGAAGCGGGTGAGCAACTTCACTTGCCCGCTCGGCGCGACGATTAACATGGACGGCACCGCGCTTTACGAATGCGTGGTGGTGGTCTTTCTCGCCCAGGTCTTTGGTTTGGAGCTCACCCTTGGCCAGCAGGTCCTCGTGGTGATGCTCTCGCTCCTGACCAGCGTGGGCGTGGCCGGCGTGCCGTCGGCCAGCTTGGTCGCGATTGTCGTCATCCTCGGTGCGGTTGGCCTCCCGGCGGAAGGCATCGGCATCATCCTCGTCTTCGACCGCATCCTCGACATGCTCCGCACCGCGGTGAATGTCTTTAGCGATTCCTGCGTCGCCGTCATCGTCGCCCGCACCGAAGGCGAAGAAGAGGTCCTCGCTAAACCCGTCGAGGGCTAGGTTCTTTCTATTGTTTCCGAACCACAGATTTCGCAGAGAGCTTAATCCCTCTGTGCGCCATACAATCGAATGAAATGTCTAGAGTAGAGACAAGCTATTGTGAAGACATTGGTGATGGTGATGCTTTCTATACTTTTAAGACGTCGGATCGAGAAAGGCTAGAGCAGCTACGTCCAGTACCTGCAATAACGTATCTGTGTCGGAAAATTACATTTTTAGAAGAGCTACCGCCACTACTTGAGGCATGCGCTGGTCAATGTTGGAATGATCTAAGCGATAGCAAGGGGGTTGAACTATACGCTCATGTTTGTCAGGTCTTTCCAGAGGAGAACAACCGCGTGTCAAGCCACCTCAAATTAAGTCGTCATTCTATCTATCGTCACGTCGGTCAAGATTTGGGATTTAGTTCTCAAGTTCAGCTATCAGCAGGCGCAACGGTTAGGAGCGTTGGCCTCATGAGCTTGAACGAAAAAAGTGATTACCTAGGTGCTTTGGAAGCGAGTCGAAGAGACATTGGCGTTAAGGTGTTTGCGATCCCGACTGAGACCACCCTTAATTTATCCGAAATGAATTCATGGATGGATTTGGATGAAATGAAGGGAGCGCCATTGGAATACGATTCTTGGATTCCCTTCATGATCAATATCGTTCGCTTAGGAGGAATATATTTTCGGCCCTTTGGCGAATTTGATGATCGTGAAGTGACACTTGATGTCATGGGTAGACTGTCTTGCTGAACCTCCGCGCCCTGTGCGCGATAAATAGAATCTGCGGATACTTCCCTCCGCCGCCGGGACGTCGGCGGCTACCGGATGAAGGCTATAGCTTAACTCAAAACGCCCTCGTTAGTGGAACTTCCGGCTATCTGCAGCTTAACTTTTTTAGCCTCTGCATGCTCCGCGACCTCTGCGCGAGGTAAAAACCCATCTGCGTCCATCTGCGAAATCTGTGGTTCTTTGGAATGACGCTCCAAGCTTGTGGCCTGCCTCCTGGTTTGGCTAGAGTGCGGGGATGGCGAAGACGGCGTCGGTGGACCGCGAACCTCTCCCTCCGGAGTGGGAGGCTTCGATTGACGCCTGCATCGGCTATCTCGCCACCGAGAAGAGCCACGCGCCCCGTTCGCAGGCGATCAACCGGCTCGCCCTGGAGCACTTTGCCCGCTGGTGCGAGCAGCGGGGACACAGCTTGTTTGCCCAACTCCAGCACGGCGATCTGGTCGGCTACTTGGGCGACTTACGCAAGGGCGGACTCGCGCCTAGTTCGCTCAAAATCCACGTCGTCGCGCTGCGCCATTTCTTTGGACGGCTGTTTCGCGAGCGGATGATCGAGGCCAATCCGGCCGAGCTTTTGGCCCTACCCAAGCTTCCGGCGTCGCTCCCCCACACCTTGAGCGAGGAAGACATCGACCGCTTGCTCAACGCGCCGCACGAGGACGGC
>CAWUJC010000090.1:0-7879 GCA_963922355.1 uncultured bacterium
CATCCAGGCGCCGCGGCTCGATCCCACTTCGCGTTACCGGTTGCTCCTCAACACCCACCGGGTGCGCGACTTCATCGACGAGGTGCGACCGGATGTGATCGAAGCGGGCGATCCCTACCACGTGGCTTGGACCGCTCTCCGCGCTGGACGCGAGCTGCACATCCCGGTCTTCGGCTTCTACCATTCCCACTTCCCAGAGGCCTACCTCCGCACTGTCCTCAAATACGGCGGCAAGTGGCTGCGCGATGTGGTTATGGAGTTCGCGCAGCGCTACATCACGGCGCTCTACTCGCAATTCCACGGCACGCTGGTGCCCTCAGCCCACTTGCGCGATTTGCTCCTCAGTTGGGGGATCGACAACGCCGAGACGGTGCACCTGGGTGTCGATACGGAAAGCTTTTGCCCGGGCGAGCGCGACAACGACCTGCGCGATGAGCTGGGCCTGAGCCACGAGGCGCTGGTGCTGCTTTACGTTGGTCGTCTCGCGCCGGAGAAGAACATCGGCACGCTCCTCAAGGCCTTCCAGTTGGTGCGGGAGCAAACCAAGCGCGACGTCCAACTCGTTCTCGTCGGTGATGGCCCCTTGCGTCGCAAGCTTCCCGCCGTGCGCAAGGCCACCGGAGCGTTGACCTGGAAGAGCTACCTCAACGACAACGCCGCGCTGGCTCGTTACTACCGGATGGCCGATCTTTTCGTCCATCCCGGCGTGCACGAAACCTTCGGCCTGGTCGCCCTGGAATCGCAAGCCTGCGGCATCCCGGTGGCGGGCATCCACGGTAGTTACATGGACGCCAATGTCTTTGCTGGGGGCGACTATTGGGCGCGCGAAAACTCCCCGGCGGCGCTGGCCCAGACCATCCTGCGGATGAGCGAGGACGATCTGCCCGCGCTCGGCCTCTCTGCCTCCAAGATCGTGCACGAGCGTTTTGCTTGGCCGGTGGTTTTGGAGGTGCTCTGGAAACATTACCACGAGGCCTACGACATTGAGAGCCATCCGCAGTTCTACGGGAAGGTCTACCATTCTCCCTCCTCATGAGCACCACCACAGAAACTCCTTCGCCCGTCCGCCGCAAGAAGCGGGCGGCCTTCCGCGTGCGGTTCTTCCAGCCCGAAGACCGCGCCGCGTTGCGGAAAATCTGTGCCGACACGGGTTTCCTCGGCTCGCCGATTGATCCGGTCTTCGAAGACCGCGAGCTCTTTGCCGATTACCTCACCGGCTACTATCTCAACATCGAGCCGGAGTCCACCGTGGTATTGGAAGTGGAAGGCCAGGTGGCGGGCTACGTCATGGCTTCGACTCAGCCCAGTTTCCACGCCGCCTACGAAAAACTGATGCTGCCCATCCTCGCCGCCAAGGGCCTATGGCGCTACTTCACTAAACCCTACGGCGAGGCCACCCGCGATTACATCAAGTGGATCTTCACGCGGGGCGGGAAAGAGACGCCGGAAGCGCCGGAGAACATGGCGCATTTCCACTTCAACGTATTGCCCGAGGCGCGGAAAGTCGCGCACACCCGCGCGATGGTTGATCTCCTCTTTGGCGAGTTGGCCAAGCGCGGCGTGCCCGCCATCTACGCGCAAATGGTGGCTTACGAAAAGCGCCGCGGCGACCGGATGTTCGAGCGTTATGGCTTCCGCCGGATGAGTGAATGCGAGGTGACGAAGTACCGCAAGTTTACCGACCAGCGCATCTACCTCTTTACCATCGTCAAAGACCTGTCGGCCAACGCGGTCCTCTACGGCCTGGACTTGGCAAAAGAGAAATGACTACCAGACAAGGCTCGCCAGTTTAAGGGCAATATCACCGGCTCCTGGTAGCACGACAAGGTCAGACGGCCCCAAAGTCTGGTG
Organism: uncultured bacterium; assembly: GCA_963922355.1. Taxonomy (GTDB): domain Bacteria; phylum Verrucomicrobiota; class Verrucomicrobiia; order Methylacidiphilales; family UBA1321; genus CAWUJC01. The sequence goes on from CAWUJC010000090.1 coordinate 1,852, forward strand.
CGATTGATAAGCGTCGCCTTCAGGCTGGAAAAAAACTTCCAGTTTCTGGCCTTCCAGGTCGAGGACCCAGTAGACCGGAATGCCATGTTTGGCGTAGAGCGGCGCTTTGGTCTTGAGGTCGTATTCCAGGGTGCTATCGGCCACTTCGATAAGGAGCAAGATATCACTGGGCCCGGGGTGAGCATCGCGGTATTGATGCTGATGAGAGGTGACTAGTGCCAGATCGGGTTCTGGTTCGTTGGTGTTGGAAAGGCGAATAGGGTTTTGGCAACGGAGAGAGGTTCTCAAAGGTTTCAACTCACTCAAGAGTTCGTAGAGTTGACTAACAATGGCTGCGTGTTTGCTTCCGATGGGTGACATGTCGATGATTTCTCCTTCAATCAGCTCCACCCGCGGAGTGGGCCCAAGGGCGCCTGCCTCGCCCATGCGATAATATTCCTCGACCGTGAATTGATGCCGTTGGACCATGGTGATAATTCCAGCTTGGATTATAGCATAACTCATGAGCCTGCCCACCTCTTCCTCCGCGCCTGCCTTGGTCGTCTCGCTACACGATGCGCATCCGGGCAGCATCGAGCGCATTCGCGGTCAGCTATGTGCCTTGAAGAAGTGGGGAGTGGAGACGACTAGCATCCTCATGGTGCCGGAGTTTCACCACGGCACGCCAACCGCCGAGGATGCTCGTACCGTCGACCTCGCCACTGGTTGGCAGACCGATGGTCACGAGTTGGTGCTACACGGGTACTACCATGACCGCGTCGGCCAAGCTACCACTGCAGGCAACGTTTTCTGGACCAAGTTCTACACCAGCAGCGAGGCCGAGTTCCTCGATTTCGAGAAGAAGGAGGCGGCTAGCCGGGTGACCAAAGGTCGCGAGCTTTTCGATCAGCTCAACTGGACCTGCGACGGCTTCATCGCCCCGGCTTGGCTGATGGCGCCGCACGTTCCGGCCATGCTTCAAGCTGTGGGCTTTACCTACACCAACACGCTCAAGACCCTTCAGCCTTTGGCAGTGGATGGTGAAGTTCAGCATCCACGGGCTAACCTTGGCCTTTTCAACGAGGAGACCGTGCCCGCGCCGCTCTTCACCCAATCCCTCTGCTGGAGCACGCGGGCGGCCTGGCGGCGGTCCTGCTCCTTGGCTTGGAACGCCTACTTGCTCAAGAAACTGCTGCGCGAGCGCCCGCCACTGCTACGCATCAGTCTGCATCCGGACGACCTGACCTTTCCTCCGATTCGCGAGCAGATCGAGCAGAGCGTGAAAACGGCGTTGCAGTCCGGCTACCGTGCGACATCTTACCGACAGTATGTTGCGGGTTGATCTGCATTTGGTTTCGCGCTACTCCGACCGCCCGGCGGAGTGGGTGCTGCGTAAGATGGGTGTGCCGCAGAGCTACAGCGAGCCCGCCGATCTCTTCGACAAGCTTGAGGCCAAGGGCATGGCGTTCAAAACGCTAACCGACCGCAACCGCATCGACGGCTGCTTGGAAATCGCCGACCGCCCGGGCGTGTTCCTCAGTACCGAGGTCATCGCGCGCTTCCCGGACGACACGGCGGTTAGTTTGTTGGTCTGGAATCTGACCGAAGCCCAGCACCACGAACTGCAACGCTTACGCGTCGACCTTTTCGACACGGCGGCCTACTTGCGCGAGCAGAAGCTGGCCCACGCGGTCGGCACGCCGCTGGCGAATCCGAGCAAAACGCTGCGAGCCGAGCACTTCGAGAAGCTCATCCTGCTCTTTCGCCACTTCGAGACGATCAATGCCAACCGTGTCGCGCTGGAGCAGCAGGTCGCCGCGCTTTGCCTGCGCTCGTTGACGCCGGAGATGATCGCCCAGTTGGCAGAAACCCACGGCCTGGAGCCGGCCTACGCCAACGCGCACGAGAAGGTCTTCGTCGCCGGGTCGCACGATCAAAGCGGGTTGGGTGTGGCCGATGCCTTCACCGAAGCCAAGGGCCAGACCTTGGACGATTTCTTTACCGCGTTGGATGCGGGCGACGTCGTTGCGCAGGGCAAGTATGGGGATCCGCTGCGGCTTTCCACCGGCTTTTACACCACCGCCTTCAAGTACGCGCAAACGCAATTGCAGGAGCGGGCGCCGCTCGGCGCGACCTTGCTCAAGCAAATGGCTGAGCGCTTTATCGCCGGGGAAAACCCGGCGGCATTTTCCTTGGGTGAGCGAGTCGGTCACGTGACGGAGGCGATTCGCACCGGTCAGGCTTTTGATTTCATCAAACCGGGCGAGACGACGCTCTCGCGCGAGATTGGCACTTTCTTTGCCGACTACCACGTCCGCCGGGCGCTGGACCGCATCATCGCGGAGGAAACCAACGCCGAGCGCCGTTCCTTCCGCATGGCGTCTTACCTGACCAACCAACTTTCCTATCGCCTGGGCAACCAGTTCCTCCAACGCCTCCAGCGTGGCAATCTGCTCGACGCCTTCCAAGCCATCACCGGCATGCTGCCGGTGGGCAGCACGGTCATTCCCTATTGGTGGGCCTTCCACCAACAGGCGCCGGACCGCGAGTTGCTGGCGGAGATTTCCACCCGGCTGACCGGCCAACGGGCGCCGCAGTTGGCGAACAACAAGCGGGCTTGGTTCACCGATACGTTGGAGGACGTCAACGGCGTGGCGCGGACCATCCACACCATGACCAAGGCGGCGCATCGCGCCGGGGCGGACATCACGGTGGTCACCTCCCGCGGCGAAACGTCGATTCACGACATCCCGCTCAAGAACTTCGCCCCGGTCGGCGAGTTTGAAATTCCCGAGTACGAGCTGCAGAAGCTCTCCTGGCCGCCGATTCTCGACATCCTCGACTACGTGCACGAGCAGGGCTTTACCGAGCTGATCATTTCCACGCCGGGGCCGGTTGGGCTCTGCGCCCTTGCGGCGGCCAAGGTGCTGGGCTTGAAGACCAGCGGCATTTATCACACAGACTTCCCGCAGTACGCGCGCTTCCTCTCCGAAGACGCGCTGATGGAGACGCTGACGTGGAACTACATGCAATGGTTCTATGGCCAGTGCGACATCATTTACTCCAACTCGGACTTCTACCGCCAGCGTTGGATCGAGCGCGGCATCCCGGCCGAGCGCCAGCGCATTCTCCCGCGTGGGCTCGACACGGAGCTCTTCAACCCCAAGCATCGGCAGGATAATTTTTGGACCCAACGCGGGGCGAAGGGGCCGGTCATGCTCTACGTGGGCCGCGTCTCGAAGGAGAAAGACTTGGCCTTCCTCGCCGAGGTCTTGCCCGAGCTCAAGCAGCGCGGCGTCGATTTCACCCCGGCTTTTGTTGGCGACGGGCCTTACCGCGAAGAGCTACAAGGCCACCTGCCGGACGGCATCTTCACCGGCATTCTGCGCGGCGACGACTTGGCCCGCGCTTACGCTTCGGCTGATCTCTTCGTTTTCCCCAGCACGACGGACACCTTTGGCAACGTGGTGATCGAGGCGATGGCCGCCGGCCTTCGCGCCTATGTCTCGGACGTCGGCGGGCCGCGCGAGTTGGTCCAAGGGCCGGAGCAAGGTCGCGTCCTCCCGGCTCGCAGCGTGGGTGTCTGGGTTGATGCCTTAGCCGACGCCTTGGCCAATTTACCGACGCCGGAAGAGCGCCAAGCCTTGGCTGATCAAATCCACGAGGAACGCAATTGGAACCGCGCCTTCGAAGTCTTCTGGAGGGGCGACGAGTGACAACCCGGACCCAAGCGATCCGGATGTTTGCGCCAGGCTTTCTCCTCCGCTTGGCGGCTTCGATGGGTTTGGTCGCCTTGATGGGCCTGGCGGGAATGATGCTGGATCAGGCCATCCTGCCGTGGTTCGGTCTTTATCCGGCAGGCATCTTCTCGCCATTTTTCCTGGTGAGCATGCTTCTGGCGATCCAGTTGAGCCATCATTACTTGCGCGTGCCCCGGACCTTGAGCTAGCCACGGAGAAGAAGATGGGAGAAGAACCGTCAGCAGGGGTGAGTGGGGCCAAGCTTTCTCTGGCCGAGATGTACTTGAGCCGGGGTGATCTGGCCCAGGCTTTGACTCTGACGGCCGAACTCTTGCAGGCGGATCCGCAATCTACGGCGGCGCATTACCTGCGGGTGCAGGTGGCCTTGCAAGTGCCGGACGCCGCCGTGGCGGAAGCCAGCCTGCAGACCCTTTTGGAGCAGGATCCCAATTGGGCTCCGGCCCATGTCTTGGCGGGAGAGTACTACGCTTATTTGGCCAAGGATGCCATCCGGGCGGAGGAGCATTTCCGGACGGCGGTGCGGCTGGAGCCTTCGGACCCCATCGCCCCGACGTCGTACGGCATTTTCCTGGCCCAGCGGCGGAGGGTCGAGGAAGGCATAACTTTGGCGCGGCGGGGCTTTAAGCAAGATCCAGAGAACCCGTACATCTTACATGCGTTGCAAGTCTTGTACCGGTTGAACAAGGAGCCCGAGTTGGCAGAGGAGTTTGGCGAAAAGGCCCTGGCGGTGGATCCGGAAAACCCGCACCACCATCTGGAAGTTGGCCTGAATCAGTTGGCGCAGGGGCCGTCCGGCAAAGCCAGTAGCTTTTTCCGCGAGTCTTTACGGCTGGCTCCCGATAACTCGGATAATCGCGAAACCATGGCTTTTGAACAGGTGCGCCAACACCCATTCTTCGTCCACGGATTCTTTCTTTCGTTTCGCTTGGAAATTGTGGCGATGGTGCTCGCCACGCCCGTCTTCTGGTATTTCCTGAGCTTACTCTTCCACCCGTTTGTTTATGTGGCTTGGATCAGCCTGGCGGTTGGGCTCTTGCTCTACGGGTATCACGGGTTGTTCCGGTTCTGCGTGTGGCGGAATCGCCGCCGGATCGAGCGGGGTCGCCTCTGAGGCTTGCGGGAAGGGCGAAGCGGACGGGGAGCGGTTGAGCGGTCCCGTACCGATAATGTTTTTGCTTTTCGCGTAGGAGAGGCTGTCGGTGCCTTCTTCGATGCTGTGGAGCATCCAACGGTTTTCGTCCAGCACCAGAATCCAGACGGCTTCATGGTCGGTCACGACTTTCTTCCGGCCTTTGATGATTTTACCCGTCCGAGTATTTAGCAGGTAGTCCCGCAGATTCATGGTGATGCTGATGGCGAGAATGGAGAGCGATTCTTCGTCCTCAGTTCTTACGAAGAGAGGCTTGATCTGCTTCACTTTCTTCAGCTCCACAACGTTGTGTTTTCCCTCTTCCCGCCAACGGTCTAGAATTTCTTGCTGCGCCCAGAAGTAATCGGGGCTCAAGTCCGCAAAGCAGTTGGCCAAGTCGCCGCTGTCCCAGGCGGTATAGAGGCGCTGGGCGATCTCGCGCACGCGAGCATCAATGCTTTTCCAGGCGAACTCCGGGTATTGCTGGGCTAGCTGTTTCAAGTCCGCCTTGGTTCGCCGGACTCCGATCATCTCACGGACATAGACGTAAATGATCAGGGGCAGAAAAATGATGGCGAGGATGCCCAGAATGATCTTACCGATGGTGGTTTTGAACGCCAGTTCGACAATTTCACCCCCTGGCCCGGCCTGGGCGGAGGCAGGGGCCAGCAAGAGCAGGCCGATTAGAAAAGCGGGAAGAAGGTGAAGCGGGAACGAGAAGGTGGCGCGCATGGTCGGATTTGTGGCGGGTGACGATTTGATTTACTCTAGGCTGAAGAATGGAGTCAAAAACACAAGACGTATCACCCACGTAGACCGGGAATATTTTTCCGGCTAGATGCTCCTGCTTAAGCATGACCTTGCCCACCACCGAACAACCCCATCGGTCCGAGCCGCCAGAGCCCCCTGAACTCCGGTCGCCCTACCCGTACAATTACCCGCGCTTTCGGGCGGACTTCCATGACTTGCGGGACTTCGCCGGCCCGAAGCCGGGGGAGATGTTTCTGCCCTTGCAGTTTCGCACCGTGGAGGGGCGCACTGGGACGTTGGCCGAGCTTTTCCCCGGCATGGCTGTGGCGTTGGAATCTGGCAGTTGCACCTGCCCGATGTACGCGCGGAATGTGCAGAAGATGAAGCGTCTGGCCGCGCGCCACAAGGA
>CAWUJC010000091.1:0-7854 GCA_963922355.1 uncultured bacterium
CCGCAAGGGCTACCATCCCGACTGGGGCAGCTACATCTTTAACTACGGGCGCAACGAGGTCCGCTCCTTCCTTATCTCCAACGCCTACTACTGGCTGGATAAATTTCACATCGACGGCCTGCGGATCGACGCGGTGGCCAGCATGCTCTACCTCGACTACTCGCGCAAAGATGGCGAGTGGATCCCCAACGAATTTGGCGGCAAGGAGAACCTCGAGGCGATTGGCTTCCTCAAGCGGATGAACGAAGCCGTTTACCAGGAATTCCCCGACGTCCAAACCGTGGCCGAGGAATCAACCAGCTTCCCGATGGTGAGCAAGCCGCTCTACGTGGGCGGCCTGGGCTTTGGCTACAAGTGGAACATGGGCTGGATGCACGACTCGCTCTACTTCTTCGAGCGCGAGCCCATTTATCGCAAGTACCACCATCATTCGCTCACCTTCAGCATGCTCTACGCCTTCACCGAGAACTTCATGCTCCCGTTCTCGCACGACGAAGTGGTGCACGGCAAAGGCTCGATGATCGGCAAAATGCCCGGCGACGATTGGCAGAAGTTCGCCAACTTGCGCCTCCTCTACGGCTACATGTTTACCCACCCCGGCCAAAAGCTCATGTTCATGGGCGGCGAATTTGGCCAGTGGCGCGAATGGAACCACGACGCCAGCCTGGACTGGCACTTGATCGGCTGGAACAACCATGGTGCCTTGAAAAATTGGGTGCGCGACCTGAACAACCGCTTCCGCACCGAAAAGGCACTCCACGACAACAACTTCTCCCACGAAGGCTTTTACTGGATCGACTTCAAGGATTGGGAGCAAAGCATCATCAGCTTCGTCCGCCGCTCGGCAGATGGGAGCGAGTCCATCCTCTGCTGCCTGCACTTCACCCCAGTCCCGCGTGAGAACTACCGCGTGGGTGTGCCCGAGGGCGGCTACTGGGAAGAAATCCTGAACTCCGATTCAGCTGACTTCGGCGGGAGCGGGATGGGCAACTACGGCGGCCTCGATGCCGTGCCGTTCCCTTCCCACGAGCAACCCGCCTCAATCTGCGTCAACCTGCCACCGCTTTCCCTGGTGGCCTTTAAGAAGCGACATGGCCAGTAGACTTTTCCTTTCCTGCTGGCTCCTCTTGCTGGGGGCTGTATCCCTCCCGGCGATTGAGATTTCCGAAATCAAAAACGAAGGCGACTACGTCCAAGCCGAGTCCGGCACGGTTTTCCCGGCCAAGATTGGCGACTTTCAGCGCACCGACCTCAAGATGTACGGGAAGAATCCGCTCGATGTCAGTGCCTCCTATCGAATACCGGGCACTGAATTTCTCGCCACGGCCTACTCCTTTTCCATCGCTACATATCTCAAGGAAAACCCCTCCTACTCGGAAGCCGAACTCCATAAGGCCTTTTTCGAAGAAGCCATGCGCGCGGTGAGGATCAAAACGCCGGACGCCAAGATTCTGACTTCGGCCCCGCTGACCATGCAGGCACAAGGCCAAGAGCGAAAGGGTTGGGCAGCCGTTTACGCCTTCCCGGATGAGAAGACCACCACCTCGCAGCTTTTGGTCTTCGACTCCGCCACCTGGCAAGTGAAGTTCCGCTTCACCTACGAAGAAGCCGTGCCCGGGGTGGAGGAGAAGATCAAAACCATCGTCCAGGGAATCGGCTGGCCGAAAGGTCAGTAAGTCCCGCTTTGCTCCCTTTGCCTATTGGAAGATTGTTTTTAAACAATCGTTAAGGTCTGTTTATATCCAATATCGTTACCCAATTGTAACGTGCAAGTTCCATTACTAGCACGAGAGCAGCTTCTCGTACCCCACTATGGAACGAACTATCTACACCTTCTTTACTGTATTCACCCTCTTACTTCTTGGCGGCTGCGCAAGTCCGAATATTGACGATGTGGAGGCACAACTCATCTCGAACGGAAGCTCTTCCAGTAACGACATGACTAACCTTCTTGTGCAGTACAAAAACAAACAGAGACAAATTGCGGAAAATGGAACAATCACCGAGTCTGAGCTACGCTTCATGGCTTTTGTTCGGAATGAATTCACGTACTACTACCTGGCCCAGATTGACTCCTACTACAACGAAGCGGAAGAGGACCTCCAACAAGGAACCGAATGGGCGAATACGGCCATGGATCTTGTGCAACTAGGCCTCAGCTCGGCGGCAACTCTAGTCGGTGGTGCGCAAACAAAATCCATCCTCAGCGCCATCAACGCGGGCCTACAGGGCGCTCAGTCTACGGTGAACGAGAATATTCTTAAAGACCGGGCCATTCAAATATTCACCACCCGGATGAATGCCAACCGGGAAGCCTACCGCAAAGAAATCGTCGAAAGACTTAAGTGTGAATCCATTGAAAAGTTCCCCATCCAAGAAGCTATTCTTTCTTTGGTGGACTACATCAACCGCGGTTCTTTCCGGTATGCCATGCAACAACTTGTCGCAGAAGCTTCCAAATCACCCAAAGCTAAGGAAGAAGAGGAGAAAGACAAAAAAAAGAAAAAGTGCCAGCAGGACGGAAAAGCAGAGGCAAATGTCCCCAGTATTCCTGCGGACGCTGATAAGACCGTCGGTACGAATAACCCGTAATAACCCATTGACGAAAGCCTTCCCTCCCGCTGGGCTGATTGCATGCAGCCTGGCGGGATTTACTTAGGTGACGATCGTGCGCGTTTTGCCCTCTGGGCACCGGAGCGCCAAAGCGTGGCCGTCCGTCTCTTCGAGCCCATCGAGCGCATTCTGCCGATGCATCTCGAACGCCACGGCTGGTGGGTGGTGGAAGCCAAGGACGTCACGCCCGGCGAGCGCTACCAACTCGTCATCGATGGCGACAAATTCCGGCCCGATCCGGCTAGCCAATGCCAGCCGGACGGACCACACGAACCCTCTGCTCTGGTCGACCAAGACGCCTTTCCTTGGAGTAAGGCCGAAGCTGCCTGGACCGGCCTCGAGTTGAAAGACGCGGTCATCTACGAGTTGCACGTCGGCACCTTCACGCCGGAGGGCACCTTCGACGCGATCATCCCTCGACTAGAAGAACTCAAAGAACTGGGCGTCAATTGCCTGGAACTGATGCCCATCGCGCACTTCCCCGGCGAACGCAACTGGGGCTACGATGGCGTCTTTCCTTACGCACCACACATCGCCTACGGTGGGGTGGAAGGCCTCAAGCGCCTGGTCGATGCCGCGCACAGCCTGGGCTTGGCCGTCATCCTCGATGTGGTTTACAACCACCTCGGCCCGGAAGGCAATTACCTGTGGGAACTGGGTGGCTACTTCACCGATCGCTACAAGACTCCTTGGGGACCGGCAATCAACTTCGACGGTGCGCACTGTGACGGCGTGCGCGAGTTCTTCGTGGAGAATGCGCTCTACTGGTTACGCGATTATCGGCTCGACGGCCTGCGCCTTGATGCGGTCCATGCCATGTACGATGTCCACACCGAGCATGATCTGGCAGCCATCGAGCACGTCATCAACGGTCTAAGCGAGGAGACCGGGCGCCAACATTTCCTCATCGCCGAGACCGACCTGAACGATCCTACCCTGATTACGGATCAAGAACACGGTGGTTACGGCTTGGAAGGACAATGGTGCGACGAATTCCACCACGCGCTGCATCATCTGCTGACCGGTGAAACGCAAAGCTACTACGAAGACTTTGGGCCCGCTGCCTTACCGCAGTTTGTGGAGGATAAACAAGAACCGCCTCCACTCATCGAGCTGATGGCCAAAACGCTGCGCCAAGCTTACGTCTACGATGGCCAGTACATGCTCTCCCGCCAACGCCTGCACGGGCGTTCGCCCTTGTCGCACCCCGGCTCCAAATTCTGCGTCTTTTCCCAGAACCATGATCACATTGGCAACCGCATGCTAGGGGAGCGACTCGAGCACCTCGCAGGTTTTGAGGCGGCCAAACTCGCCGCGGGGACGGTCCTACTCGCGCCCTTTGTCCCGCTGCTCTTTATGGGCGAAGAGTATGCTGAGAAAAACCCCTTTCTCTACTTCATCAGTCATTCCGACCAAGGTCTACTGAAGGGCGTTCGCGCCGGACGAAAAAAAGAATTCAGGGCCTTCCATCACGACAAAGCGGAGATGCCCGATCCGGGAGCAGAGCTGACATACCAACAATCCAAGCTCCATTGGGAGCAGCGAAGCTCAGGCCGCCATGCCCAGATGCTGGCCTTCTACCGTGCCTGCCTCCATCTCAGGCAGACCATCCCGCTCTTCTCTCAACTCGATCAACTCTACCCGAAAAACAAGGCGACCGGTTTAAGTTTGGTGCGGAGTGAGCAAGACTCCGCCTTGGGCCTTTGGCTGATCTGCGAACTCGGCCAAGAGAAGACGCTCGTGCTCTACAATTTCGATGCCGGGAAGCCTGCTCAGCTCGAGGTCCCAGCCGGTCCATGGACGCGCCAGATCAGTTCGTACGAGGCGGCTTACGGTGGCCGAGGCACGGAACTGCCCAGCAAAATAGCCCCCCCAGGCACCACAGTTACAGTTGCGCCGTTGGAGTTTGCCTTCTACGCTGGCAATTAGCAGAAAGCTGTAACTTTGGCCTTGGGGGGATACCGGGGCCGCACCGAGGAGACACTGATGAGCGAGCCCCAGGGCAAAAAATACGTGTGCCTGCATGGGCACTTTTACCAACCTCCCCGCGAAAACCCGTGGCTGGATGAAATTGAGCGGCAGGATTCCGCCTTCCCCTTCCACGACTGGAACGAGCGCATCACCTCCGAATGCTACGCCCCCAATGCCGCCGCTCGCATCGTCGACGAACAAGGCCACATCAAAGCCATCGTCAACAACTACGGCTCGCTGAGTTTCAACTTTGGCCCGACCCTGATGTCCTGGCTGGAGGACAAACGCCCGGATGTTTACGAGGCTATCCTCGAAGCCGATAAGGAAGCCCAACAGCGCTACAACGGCCATGGGTCCGCCATCGCTCAGTGCTATAACCACATCATCATGCCGCTGGCCAACACGCGGGACAAAATTTCGCAGGTGCGCTGGGGCTTGGCTGATTTCGAAAAACGTTTCGGTCGCCCGGCCGAAGGCATGTGGCTGCCAGAAACGGCCGTTGATCTCGAAACCCTGGAAATCCTGGCCGACCACGGGATCAAGTTCACCATTCTCGCTCCCCGCCAATGCAGTCGCGTCCGCAAGTTTGATGAAGACGAGTGGCACGACGTGAGCGATTCCCGCGTCGACCCCCGCCGGGCCTACCTGTGCAAGCTGCCCAACGGTAACGAAATTAATCTCTTCTTCTACGACGGCGTCGTCTCGCAGGACTGCGCTTTCGGCACCCTGCTGCACAACGGGGAGAATTTTGCCAACCGCCTGATGGGCGCCTTCGACGACAATTGGGAAGACGGCCAACTCGTGCACATCGCGATGGATGGCGAGACCTTTGGCCACCACGTGCCGCACGCCGACATGACCCTGGCCTACGCGGTGAAGCATATTCGCGAGCAGGAAGGCATCGACTTCACCATCTACCCGGTCTTCCTGGAAGAACACCCACCGCAGTTCGAAGCCGAAATTTTCGAGAACTCCTCCTGGAGCGACGTGATGGGCATCGAGCGCTGGCGCTCGGGTCGCGGTTCCTGCACCGGCATGCATCCCGGCTGGCAGCAGGACTGGCGCGAGCCGCTCCGCAATGGCCTCGATGATCTGCGCGACAAGCTCTCCCTGGTCTTTCAGCAGGAAAGCGACCCCCTGCTCAAAGATTGCTGGGCCGCACGTGATGCTTACATCGACGTCATCCTCAACCGCGACTCCAACAACGTGGACGCCTTCTTCGCCAAGCATGCTGCGGATGGTCTAAAGCCCAAGGACCGAGTCAAAGCGCTCAAGCTGCTGGAAATCCAACGCAATGCGATGCTGATGTTCACGAGCTGCGGCTGGTTCTTCGACGAAATCTCCGGCATCGAAACCACCCAGATCATGCACTACGCCAACTGCGCTATGCAGCAGGCCAAGGAGCTAACCGGTAACGATTTCGAGCCCGACTTCATCGCAGAGCTCGGGAAAGCCCCGAGCAACATCCCGGACTTTGAACACGGCGCCGTCATCTACGAGCGCTTCAGCCAACCGCTGAAGGTGGACCTCCTCCGCGTCGCGGTCCACTTTGCCGTCTCCTCCCTTTTTCAGCATTATGAGAAGCGGACCAAGCTCTTCTGCTACGAGGTGGAATTCGACAACGTGGAAGCCCACGAAATGGGCCGCCAGACGCTGGCCTCCGGCACCGCTCAGCTCAAGAGCGTGGTCACGGAAGAGACGTTCGAGATTACCTACGCGGTGCTCCACCTAGGCGACCACAACCTCATCGCCGGCGTTCGCCACTACATGAACGAAGGCGCCTACAACGAGCTGCGCGAACAATTGCTCGGCGACTTCCGCCGCTCGGACGTCCCGCAGGTCATCCGCACCCTGGATCAGAACTTCACTGGTAACATCTACAGCGTGTGGAATCTCTTCAAGGACGAACAAGAACGTGTCCTCGACCTTGTCCTCGCGCCTACCTTCGAGCAAATGGAGCGCGCCTTCGACGGCATTTACAATCAGCACCATGCGCTGATGAATGTCATCCAAGAGGCACATGTCCCCACGCCCAAGGTCTTCGCCGCGACGGTGGAATTCCTGACCAATTCCAAGATCAAGCGCCAGCTCGCCATGGCCAAGCCCGACCTGGAAGAACTCGGCGCGCAAGTGGAAGAAGCGCTCCGCTGGAAACCCCACCTCAACGAAACCGAGCTCTCTCTCGCGATCAAAACCCGCGCCCATGCTCTGATGGAAGGTGTGGCCAACAACCCGGAGAAGGCCGACTTCATCGAATATGTCTCGGTCTTCCTCGACTTGGTTACCCGCCTCCCCATCCACATCGATCTGTGGGAGGCGCAGAACATCTACTTCGTCATGCAGCGCGCTTTCGCCCCCGTAATGAAAGAACGCGCTGAACAAGGCGACGTCAAAGCCGAAGCCTGGCTCAAAATTTTCTCTACCCTCGGCACCAAGCTCTACTTTAAGCGCAAGGGCTAGGCAACGTGACGCTGCCCTCCTTTGGATCAAGACGGGCGCACTCGATCAGCGCAGAATCCTACCCTTGCGTCCAGTGTACGGTGCCGTTTTCGACGAGAGGTTCGGCGGCTTCGGCAAAGGTGACGACACTCCAGCCGGTTTGCTTCCAAACTTCCTCGGCGGGCTGCGGCTGATCGTTCAGCAGCTCCCAGAGCTTCTTGGCCGATTCTTGCGCGGCGGGCGGCATGCCCTCAATGAGCGCCAAGTCGGCCACAGCTCGGGAAAGCTGACCCGTGCATTCGCGCATGTGGCGCTCGAGCCGATTCCCGATATCCTTACGCATGGCGGCTTCCATCAAGAGATCATTGCTGCCGAAGGGAACGCCGCAAGTGGGCTTGGTTAGCTCATCGGGCAGGTCGGCTTCGTCGAATTCAAAAGAAGCGGGCAACTCTGAATCCACCGCCACTTGCCAGACCGCTTCTGGGCCATCCAGGTGGTTGTACTGGGCTTTAGTTAAGGCTCCGTTTTCGAAGAAGAAAGCCCCGGCTCGGCCCTGGTCCGAGCTGCGAATGCGCAACAAACCGTCGCGCCCGCTGCCAGCGATGGTCTGGAGCACGGCCAGAAGCTCAAAAGCCGGGAGATTGCCGCGCAATTGCGTGCAGTAACTCAGGTGGCTGATGTTCTGCATCATCAGCTTGAAGCGATCCGCCAGGTGGTAGACCAGGAAGCGCATGAAGTCCTTATGCTCGTGCATGAGAAAGTCAAAGCCCTGCTGGGAAATGCGGACCAGCTTCACTTCTTCCGTCGTACGAACCGTCGCCGAGCGCGGCG
>CAWUJC010000092.1:0-7675 GCA_963922355.1 uncultured bacterium
TTCCCCCGAACCACCGCCACCGCTGGCACAGCCAATGGGGATGAGGATGAGGCCAAGGAGGAAAAAGAGACGAAGGCCAAGGAGGAGGTGTTTCACGACTCAACAAACTATCCTCCCGAGCCTCGCACTGGCAACGGCAAACTCGCGTTTCTAGCTTTCCAGCCAGTCAGCGAGATAGTGCGTAACCGTTGGGTGCAGAAGATAACCGACGCCGTTGTGAGGGTTGGAGCGAAGCGTGCCAGAGCCGTGATCTGACCGCACGGCAAGATTGTAGACCTTGCCCCTCGGCTGGGTGAACTTGGCTTTGTCAATGAGCCCCAGTTGATACATCTCTTTGAAGTCGTTTTTTAGGTAGTCATCGTGGCAGATGAAATCGTCTTCGGCCGCCACATTATGCCAAGCCTGGATGTTGCTGGGGTATTTCCAGTCGCCTTGATTACTGGCACCTTTCAGGTTGCGCTTCACCGTTTCGTCGCCCAAGGGGCAGCCGAGGGTAACGAAGGCGCTGACGGGCTTGGGGGTGCCGCCCTTTATGGGGTCAATGTCCGTGGCTGTCGCTTTATCATAGCGGAATTCGCCGTAGCGAGAAAACTTCCACAAAACATCATAGGCGATAATCGTACCAAGGCTATGGGCAACAATCATGACTTCGTGATTCTGCTTGTGCGCACGGTAAAGCGCTTCCGTCAGGCGCCAACGCACTTGGCTGCCATATTTGGCATCGCTCCAATAATGCTTCATGTCTGGCGCATAGCCTTCAATGGCATATTGCCCCAGGTGCAGCCAATTTAAGGTTGCGCCTGCAGTATCAGCAAGGTGGTCATACCAAGGATTGACGTTGGGCAGCTTCTTGTAATGCGCCTTGTTGAACTGATGCGACTTGTAGGCTTGCAAACGTTTCAGGCTCTCGCGTCTGTCTTGGATATCATCCGGCCGGGTTTCGTTCTTGGCCTTTTCCAGGAAGGCGTTGGAGAGGTCGCCGTAATAAATGTATTCTTTCCTGGCAGTTCTGAACGGCTCAAGTGCTTGTGGGCGGTCTCGTTTGATGCCGAAAGTGACGGCGTCTTTCCACAGCTTTTCCCAATCTTCTTGTTTTGGTTTGTAGCTGCGACCGTGGATGAAGAGAATTTTCTTTGCCATGTAATACCTCCGAAAGATTTAGTATCCTTGCGGGTTACAACGTGGCAAATAGAGGTCTAAGGTCAAGTCACATCTGCATCGGCCCAGACGAGGCCTACAGAAATTCCCGCGGGTCGGTGATCTTGCCGGTCAACGCGCTGGCCGCCACGGTGTACGGGCTGGCGAGGAAGACTTCGCTTTCCTTGTTGCCCATCCGGCCGGGGAAGTTGCGGTTGGTGGCGGAGATGCAGCGGATCTTCGGCTTGTTGATGCGGCCGAAGGTATCGACCGGTCCACCGAGGCAGGCGGCGCAACTGGCGTTCTCCGTCATCTGCACGCCGGAGGAGATGAGCATGTCCCAGACGCTGGTGCCGTTGCCGTTCCACGAGGTGGTCTTGAGGTCATGCACCACTTCGGGAGTGGCGGGGACGCCGAAGGTGTCGATCTTCACGGACTTGCCGTTGATCACTTCGGCAAAGGCCATGAAGTCGCTCGTTTTGCCGCCGGTGCAGGAGCCGATGTAGGCGCGATCCATTTCCAGGTCCATTTCCTTGGCCAGCTTTTTGTTGCCGGGCTCCGGGTGGCAGGCCACGGTCGGCTCGAGTGTGGAGAGGTCGACGTCGAGTTCGAATTCGAAGTTTTGCTCCTTGTCTAATTCGACTGGCTCGTAGCTGCTCTTGGTCCCGTTCTCAGCGGTCTTCGCATCCGTGTAGGCTTTGGTTTGCTCGTCAAAGGGGAAGATGCCGTTTTTGCCGCCGGCTTCGATCGCCATGTTGGCCACGGTCATGCGGTCGTCCATGTTGAGGGAGTCAACGCCGGGTCCTTCGTACTGCATGGCCTTGTAGGTGGCGCCGTCGAAGCCAATCTCGCCAATGATGTGGAGGATGATGTCTTTGGCCATCACGCCCTTGGGCATGGCCCCGTCGAGGCGGAAGAGCATGGTCGGCGGCACCTTGATGAGGAGCTTGCCGGTGCCCATGACGAACCCGGCGTCGGTGTTGCCGATGCCCGTGGCAAACATGTTGAAGGCACCACCCATGCAGGTGTGGCTGTCGGTGCCGAAAAGGACTTCGCCCGGGCGAAGGTGACCCTTCAGCGGAAGCGCCGTGTGGCAGACGCCGGCGAAGCTGCCGCCGTACTGGCGGGCAAATTGGCCCTTTTTCTTGTCGAAGACCCAATGGCCGTCCGGATCGTCGATCACGTCGTAGAAGTAAGGCAGGCTTTGCTCGCGAACGAAGTCGCGCAGGATGTCGACGTTGCGGTTGGAGAGGCTGTCTTCGGTGAAGATGTAGTGGTCCGGGATGATGACGATTTTTTCGCGATCCCAAACTTTGGCGCGTTTGCCGAACTCGCGCTTGAACACGCCAATGGTGCCAGGGCCGCAGACGTCGTGCGTCAGGAGCACGTCGGCGTTTACCCAGATGTTGTCGCCAGCTTGGGCGCTGGCTTTGCCAGCCGCACGGGCGAGAAGCTTTTCGGTCAGAGTCATAAGCCTTTCAATCTAGCGCGGGCTCTGCCTCGGGGCAATAGCATTTCCTAAAGCCCAAATTTCAAACGGCCAAAGCGCAAAGCAGATGACGGAACCTGTAACCAGCTTTGAGGTTTGAACCTTTGTCGTTTGAATATTCCACGAATCAGGGTTGCTTCAGCTTCTTGGCTAAATTTGTCGTAAGCAGGGAGTGGGGAGTAAAGTGCCTAGAATTTCTCTGTCAGCGGCTGTTTCATTCGCTAGATTTAAGTGAATCGTAATACTTCTTTTCGCTTCGATTTACTTTCTTGATTCCTTGTCGCAGGTAGCCGCGCTTTTCTTGGGCGGTATAATTGGCGAGTTCTGCTAAGGCCTTGGCGAGATCTTTTTCTGCCGGGGTTGAGGCTAGTTCCTCCATGAGAGATATCTTCTGGCTGAGCGTTTTCATATTTTCAAACGCGTCAGCCGTTAAAGCTAGCTCATCCAGCGATTTGATTCTGATCGCGATAATGCTGACTTCAGTTCGATCAATCGGAGAACGCGCTGTCAGACTCTCAAGCCTGGGGTATTGAATAGTGCTTTTCACGTCCTCCATCACTTGTTTAAAAGTGGGAGAATCTTCTGCTACAGCTGAGGCTAAGCCGAATATACAAAACAGCAGGATGGTCTTCATTCTCATAGTAGCAGTTTAGCACAGGAGTCTAGGAGGTAAGCCCAAGAGGTCGCGTCAGCTTTTGGGGTTTAGTTTATGCAGGTTTCTTTAGCTTTTTCGCCAGGTCAGAGGTAAGGAGTGAGTGGAAGGCGAACTTGAGCGCGGGGTTGCGCTCGAGCGTTTCGGTCAGCTTCTCATTGTTCCATTCCAGGTAGCGCATGGGGGCGGAGACTTCCACGTTGGCGGTGGCGGCATCGCCGGAGAGGTAGCTCATCTCGCCGATGAAAGCGCCCTCCCCTAATTCCGCGACTTTGTTGCCGCCGATGACGATGTCGACCCGTCCGCGGGTGATGAGTTTGACGCCGGTGCCGGCTTTGTCCTGCTCGAGCAGAACCTGTCCAGGCATGGCGTCGTGCCACTCGGCGGCGGCGAGCAGGCGCATGAATTCTCCGGGTTGGAAGTTTTCGAAGATGGTGTTGAAGAGGTCGCGCTCCTCGTCGCTGAACTTAGCGCTGCGGTTCTCGTGGATGATGGCGCTGATCTGGTAGACGTTCACGCCCATGAAGCCGATGTGCCAGGCCAGGCCGGAGTAGGTGAACATGCCTTGGTCCACGTACATGGTCAGAATCCAGACGGCGCTGGAAAAAATGGCGAAGGTGCGCAGCCACAGGATGTCCCGAAACGTGTAGGACACGACAATGATGAGCATGCAGATGTTGAGCAGAATCTCGCCCAGCACATCGTTGGAAGACAGGATCTCGTACATGATGCCCTCCACTATAACGAAGCGGCGGAAGGGCGGGAGCTTTCTTTCTGCCGCTTGGCGTCAAAGGAGCGGCGGGGTGTCTACTTGCTGTCTGAGCCAGGCGAACTCCTGGCCGAGGAACGCTGTTGCCGCCGATACTCAAAGACCGCGAGGATGACGGCCAGCACCACTTGGCCGAGGGAGAGCAGTTGCCCGTGGGTGAGGCCGGTCACGACAAAGCCCATGTGGTCATCCGGGGCGCGCCAGATTTCCGCGATCGTGCGTAAGATGGCGTAGCCGCCAATGAAGCTCAGCGCGACAAAGGCATCGCGCCTCGTCAACAAGCGCACGGCGATGAGAAGAGCAAAAAGGACGGCGCCTTCCAGCGCGGCTTCATAGAGCTGAGAAGGGTGGCGCGGCACGTTGATCCAGCTGTCCAGGTGCAAGCCGTAGTTGGTGACGAGGTCGTCGCGGACGCTGGGTTCCAGGGAATCCACCGGCACGCGTTGGGCGCCGGGGAAGATCACGGCCCAGCTCACTGTACTGGGGCGACCCCAGAGTTCGCCGTTGATGTAGTTGGCAATGCGGCCGAGAAAAAGCGCGGGCGGGGTGCAGAGGGCGGTGGCATCTGCCAAGTGATAGAATGGCACCTTCTTCAAGCGGGCGTAAAAGAAGATCGCGGCAATCGCACCAAGGATGCCGCCGTGGCTGGCCATGCCCCCTTCCCATAGTTTAAAGGGAAAGAGCCAGTCATGCTGCCAGGATTCCCAGCCGTAATAAAAACAATAGAAGAGCCGCCCGCCGGCGAGGACGCCGATGATCATGGCGGTGATGAAGTCGGTCACATCGGCTGGTTCCAGTTTCAGCCAACCTTTTTTGATCTGCCAGCGGAGCCCCAAGTAAAGACCCAGGAAGCCCAAGGCGTAGGCCAGACCGTAGTAGCGCAGGCCGACGCCTTCCGTGATCTCAATCAGAAACGGGCTCAGATCGTGGAGGTAAAAGTGCTCAGCCAGAGGATGGGAGGAGGAGTCAGCCACAGGGCCTCCCCTTACGCTGTGACGTCTTTCAAAGCAACCTAAAAAGGCGGCGGAAGGTCGTTTGGGTTAATCCCAAAAAGTCAAATTGTCACAGAATCGTAACATAAACGCCATATTCCTGTAACAAACGCCTGCCATACCCATTACGCGTCCTAAGGAGAGCTATCTCCACGGGGCGTACTAGGAACTATCAAACAAACTAAGGAGAGATAACATAATGAAGACGACTGCTTTGAAGCGGTTTGTCGGATTCTTTAGCCGCACGGCCCTGGCCGCTGCTGCTGTTCTGGGTCTGACCACCGTTTCCACCTTCGCCCAGGCCGACGACGCTCTGTTGAACGCCCTGGTTAAGAAAGGCGTGATCAGCTCTGCTGAAGCGCATGACATCCGTAACGAAGTTGAACTTGAGCGCGCCAAAGACGGCCGCGGCAAGATCGAACTCAACAAGGGTGTAACCAAGCTTAAGATCTACGGTAAGGCCCGTTTGCGTTACCAGTGGGACGAAGCGACCACCCAGACCCCGGTTGGCTCTCAGCCGTTCCCGGGTGCCACCCCTGGCGCCAACCCTAGCCCGAGCACGACTCTGGACGAGAACCGCTTCCGCTACTACTTCAAGTTTGGCGTGCAGTACTGGTTCCAGAAGAACCTGTACGGTGGTCTTGAGTTCGCCTCCAGCCCGAACAATGACAGCTACAACCAGACCTTCGGTTCCGGCTACGGCAAGTTCCCGGTCTTCCTGTCCTTGCTCTACGTCAGCTACGAGCCGACCGATTGGTTGAAGCTCACCGCTGGTAAGCAGCGCAACCCGCTGGAAACCACCTCCCTCGTCTGGGACTCCGACATCAATCCGGAAGGTTTGACCGAGGAATTCTGGTTCGACGTGAGCGACGCTTTCGGCATCGGTCTGACCATGGGTCAGTGGGTGTACGAGTCTGACGACCACACCGGTGTGCGTGGCGACAACTCCGTCCCGACCGCCCTCGGTTCCTCGGTTTACGCCCAGGACGACGAAGATCCAATCATGCAGTTCGTCTTCCAGGTCCCGATGGAGTACAACCTCCTCGAGTACAAGGAAGTTACCGTCGGTTCCGACGACCCGAAGGACATGAAGGGCCTCAAGACCATCATGGAACCGAAGAAGGTTCTCACCGTTGGTTTTGCTCCTGGCTTCATGACCTACCTCGGCGGTTCTACCACCGACGTGCTGACCAGCTCCCCGCGCGTTCGCCAGACCAACGGCACCAACGATCTTAACATCGTGACCGCCCCTGGTTACCTCAAGTGGAAGATGTGGAAGCAGAAGTTCAAGTTCTACTGGGATTTCGCCTACAACCTTTCTGGCGAAGACCGGATCAAGAACGTCTACATGGCCGGTGCGCCTTTCAGCGCCCTTACTGCCACGCAGCGTCAGGCCATGCTTGACCAGAACCTGTCCCTTGAAGACAACCTCGCTTGGTTGGTCGGCGTGAAGATGGGTGGCAACAAGAAGGCTGGTGACTTCTCCGCCTCGATCGACTTCCGTCAGGTCGGAGCTGGTGCCGTTGATCCGAACATCAACGATTCCGACTTCAACCTCGGCGCCCTCAACGGTCAGGGCATCAAGGCCAAGGTCGCCTACAGCTTCACCGACAACATGGTCGGTTCTGTGACCTACTTCAACACCTGGAACTACAAGAGCGACCTGTGGATCCCCACCGGTACGGGCACCCAGCAGCTGTTCGGCTACAACGGCACGCAAATCGTGCAGGCCGACCTCGTCTGGAAGTTCTAAGGAACTGTTGAGAAGAATCTAAGAACTTAGTTCTCCTCCCCGGTAGAGCCGGCAGTCGCGTCAAAGACGGCTGTCGGCTCTCATCTTGCCAAGACCCCGTGGAACATGGAGACCATTCTGCCGGTAGCGAAACTTGTCACGTAACTGTCACTGGCCAGAAAGGCGATTTTAGCCTAGGCTGACTCAAGTTAGACAATTTTCACTTCCCGCAGAGTGAAGGGATGGGGATCCCAGCAACATCGGCTTGCCGTAGGTTGGTACTGTCTCCGTCGCCCTCAGCTGTACGACAAGACGCCATGAACGAACCTACTGCTCAAGACCAAAAGCTCGAAGCGAGCAACACCCCCGCTGATACCGCTTCGACGACAGATACCCCTGCTGCTACCTCCAACGGGACGGAGCATCACACCATTTTCGAATGCAAGGATGTGGACTTCTACTACGGAGATTTCCACGCTCTGCACGGCGTGAATCTAAAGATTCCGGAAAAGAAGGTCACGGCGTTCATCGGGCCGTCCGGCTGTGGTAAATCGACCCTGCTGCGCTGCTTCAATCGCATGAACGACCTGGTGGAATCCGCGCACATCAAATCGGGCTCGATCGACATCCACGGCACCAACATCTACGACGACGAAGTCGACCCCATCGAGCTGCGTAAGAGCGTGGGCATGGTCTTCCAGAAGCCCAACCCCTTCCCCAAGTCCATTTACGAAAATATCGTCTACGGTCTTCGCATCCAGGGCGTGAAGAATAAGTCCGTCTTGGACGAAGCCGTGGAAACCAGCCTCAAGGGCGCCGCCCTGTGGGACGAAGCCAAGGACCGTCTGAAGGACGATGCCATGGGCCTCTCCGGTGGTCAGCAGCAGCGCCTTTGCATTGCCCG
>CAWUJC010000093.1:0-7645 GCA_963922355.1 uncultured bacterium
ATTGGTATGGGCATCTACGAAAGCGCCTACGGGACGAGCGACTTGGCCCGCCAAAGCAACAACTACTTCGGCATCAAAGCCTTTAAAGACTGGGCCGGTAAGCGGGTGAACATGTCCACCGTCGACCTCGGCCAAAGGACTCGTGCCAACTTCCGCGTCTACGATAGCCTGGCCGAAGGCGTCCAGGGGTACGCCAAGTTCCTCAGCGGCCGCAGCCGCTACCAGGATGCCTTCCAGCATTATCAGGGTGAAAGCTTTGTCGCCGCCGTCGCTTCCGCGGGTTACTGCCCGGATGCCGACTATGCCGACATGGTGAGCAAGCTCATCCGCCGACACAATCTTCAGGTACTCGATCTCCCGCCCGAACAACCCATCCTGGCCATGGGCTCCCTCTACGAGAAGTCCCAGCCCAGCTTGGTGGAATGGCCCCGCCTGGATACCAGCGAGCTACTCAATCCGGTGCCGGGCGATAGTGTGATGAACCGCCCGGTCGAGCGGCAGATCGCCTCCCGCCAGTAATCGAGAGGCGACTAAAACTAGCGCGAGGCCACGCCTCTTCTGATCCCTCGCTCGCATTTTGCGACATCTTCCATTAAGTTGAGAGTCAATTGCGGCACCCATCCTGCCGCTATCCTTCCCCATGGACTCGCAACGCGGAGCTTGGATCGGCCTGTTTTTCGTCACGGCTCTCGTCGTGGGAGCCTGCTTTATCGCCGTGCAGATTGGCGCCCCGCCCGAAAGCCGACCGGCTTGGGTCACCTCCCTACTAGGCGAAGACACCATGCCGACGGATGGCACGCGCCTCCCGGGCCAAGTTGCCCATGCCTCAGAAAATAGAGCCGTGCCTCTTTCGCCCCAAGCCCGGGCCGAAGCAGCCAAACGTTGGAACCGGGCCTTGGGTATTCAGCTTTTCCGCGAACGCGTCCTCTGGGACGAACTGGCCGGCGGTCTGGCTCAGCGGCTCTACCTGAGGACGGACACCCAGACCAAGCGCCTCTCCGTTTACAGTTCGGAAAAAGACCTGCCGCTGGTCTTTGGCGTCCGCCCCACCCAGATCACGCTCTACGCCGACGAACGTCATCGCCCCAAGGAACTACACTTTGCCTTTGCCAACCGGGGCAGCATCCATCCACGGGAAATCCACAACCGCCTCCAGCGTGACGACGCCCAACTCCGCCCGAGCTTGGGTGGCCTTTTGGGCAAAACCACCGTCCGCGAAGAGACCGGGCTGGACGGCTTCAAGCGCAGCTTCCGGGAATGGGAGCAAGACGGCATTCGCGTGCGTTATTACGGGCCGGAGAATGACTTTGTGGCCATCAGCTTCAAACCAGCCAGCGCACCGCGCCGCCCCACACCACCGGGCCCGGAGCATTGGGCCTCCCAAGTCATCCGGACCCAGCGTGGCGATGCCCTGCTACGGGGCATCCCTCTCGTGCGGCAAGGGCAGAAGCCTTACTGCGTACCCGTCACGATTGAGCGCATCCTCCAGTACCTGCAAACGCCCGAGAACATGTTTACCTTGGCGGCTGCGGGCGACGTCGGCTACCGGGGCTGCGGCACCTTTACCATCTTTAATCAGACCAATCGGCGGCTCTCCCACCAAGGGCTTTCCATCCAGTTCAAGCGCCATGCCTTCCGCTCCGTGCAGGACGTAAAACCCTTCATTGATCAGGGTCTGCCGGTCATCTGGCTGGTCCATGGCTATGTTCCCGTCTTCCAAAAAGCTCGCGCTCGAACCGACAGCCGCCACAGCGTCCTGGAAGCTGATGACTGGCAGGACGACCTGGATACCGACCGCCAGTACCGCGCCCGCACCGACCCCGGCCAGTATCATTCTGTCCTCATCGCTGGCTACAACGAACAAACCAAAGAAATCGCCGTGGTGGATGAAATGGGCCTCATTTGGTTAACCGAAGCCGAAGCCCGTCAAGTCAGCCAGCCCTTCCTCTTACCCGTGGCTAAAAGGTAATTTGATGCGCCCGCTTGCTAAATCCTCGTCAGCACCTACTAATGGTGCTGGTCATGCATTTATCCAAGAAAGGCGAATATGCCATCCGGGCTCTGACCGAGTTCGGGATTGAAGCGGTGGAGCACCCCGGTGGGTTGTTGCAAATCGCCACCGTGGCAGCACGCACAAAAGTGCCGGAAAAGTTCCTGGAGCAAATCCTCCTTGCCCTGAAAAACGCCGGCCTTCTCGTCAGCAAGCGCGGCGTCGACGGCGGCTACCGCCTCAACCGCGAGCCGGAGGAAATCGTTCTGGGCGAAGTCATTCGCCTCCTCGACGGCCCACTTGCTCCCGTCCCCTGCGTCAGCCAGAGCGCCTTCGAGCCTTGCAACTGCCCCGACCCTGACACCTGCGGCCTACGTCTCTCGATGCAAAAAGTCCGCGACGCCATCTCCGGCATCTTGGACGATTATCCCCTCTCCCGCCTCGTTGACGAAGTGCAGCAAAAACGTCGTGAGCGCAACGCCACCATGCAATTCGATATTTAGAAGCCCCCGCCCGCTATGAAATCCCCCTACGTCCTGCTCACCTGCGGCCCGTCCTACGTGCCGGTCGATGACGTCCGTCGCCTGACCAACTTTTCCACCGGCCAGTTTGGCACCCTGTTGGCCGAGACCTTTGCCGCCGCGGGCTGGAACGTCGTGGTCTGCCGGGGCGAAGCGGCCACTTACCCGGCGCCGAAGGAAAGCGAAAACCTCCGCATCCATCGCTTTGGCACCAACACCGAATTGGAGAAGGCACTCGCCCGCTTGGCTGCCGATCCCGCTACCGCCCAGCCGGACCTCCTCCTGCATTGTGCTGCGCTAAGTGATTTTGAGGTGGCCTCCGTCCAGCCGGTGGAAGGGGAAGGCAGCACCCATCCGGATCCCAGCGCCCGAAAACTAACCAGCGAGGCACCAGGCTGGATCCTCCGCCTCAAGCGCATCTCGAAAACCCTGCCCAAGCTCAAAGCACTCTTTCCGCAAACCAAAATCTTGGGGTGGAAATACGCGGTCGACGGCGAGCGCGCTGATGCCATCGCCGCTGGCGAACACCAGATGGAAGCCTGCCACACCGTGGGTTGCCTGCTTAATGGCTCGGCTTGGGGAGACGGTTATGGACTCTTGCTGCCCGGCGGCGACGTGTTAACCTTTTCCACGAAGCAGGAAGCAGCCGAAGGCCTCGCCAGCCGCTTCCTCCCCGCCACGCAGCAGGAAGCTTCCTAAACTTCCGCCCTTTTACTACGCTTTCCCGCCCGGTGAAAATAGTCGTCTTTGCCTCAGATCCAGCCGCGCTGGAATCCTTGTCCAAAGGCGACTTATCCCGCGAGCATGAGCTGACGCTCTTGCCGGACTTCCAGCCCTTGGCGACCGAAGTAAGTGACGCCCTGATTGGAGCGGACATCCTCGTCTTTGGCTCTCAGGCTGCACAAAGCGAAGCCGCTCGGGACTATGTCTTGCGAGAACTTCCTCCGCGGATGAACCGGCTGACCCTCGTCCTCGTCGCGCTACCATCAGAGCAGCCGGAACTTGCGTCCGCTTGGGAAGCCGCCGGCATGGACGACGTCATCTTTGGCGAACTCAACTCTGGCGAACTGGAGCTGCGCCTTCGGCTCGCCGTCGAGCGCATCCGCGACCGGCGCGCCATGCAGCTCATTGAACGGGCCATCAACACCACGCCGGATGCATTCCTGATTACCAAGGGCGATCCGCTGAGCCCGGAAATCATTTACACCAATGCTGGCTTTGAAGAGATGACCGGCTTCCCCACCGCCGAAGTGGCCGGACGTTCTCTCTTCAGCCTGGAAAGCCCGGAGACGGACCGCAAGGCCTCTGACCGACTCCGCCAAGCCATTCGCGAGAGCCGCCCCGCCACGGAAGAAATTACCCAAGTGCGCAAGGACGGCGGCAAACTGCACATCGAGCTTTCCTTCGCCCCAATCTACAGCGGCGGCAGCAAGCCCAGCCACTTCATCGGCGTCCAGCGAAACATTACGCGCCGTCCCGGCAGCTACGTCAAAGAAAGCAATCAAGACCAGTTGGCTGGCTCCATTCTTGAAGGCGTGAAGGAAGCCATCATCGCGCTGGATCAGGAAGGCCGGGTCACCTTTGTCAACAAAGCGATGGAGCGCCTCTTGGGAAAGAAGCGCGCCGAGTTGGTCAACGGCTCCGTCTACCAAGCCATCCCCGGCTACGACGGCAGCCCGTTCCAGAAGAAGTTCCAGCAGGTGCGAGACGAGCACCACGCCGTCACCTTCACCGCCCAGATCCAGGGCCTTAATGCCTGGTACGAAATCCAGGCCTTCCCTTCCCAGCACGGCCTCGTAGCGAGTTGCCGCGACATCAGCGCCACCCGCCAGTCCGACCAAATTTTCTCGCTGTTGAAGGCGGCCGTCGATGCGCTGGACGAAAGCATCATCATCACCGATAGCCAGGTTGACCTCCCCGGTCCGCGTATCCTCTACGCCAACGAAGCCCACTGCCGCCTGACGGGCTACCAGTTTGCCGAAATGATCGGACAGACACCGCGCATCTTCCAGGGCCCGAAGACAGAGGCCAAGGTACTCGACCGCGTGCGGCGCAAGATGCTCGCGGGTGTGCCCGTCACGGCCGAATGCACCAACTACCGCAAAGACGGCAGCGAATACATGGTTGAGTGGCACGTCCACCCGCTCCGCGACCGCGACGGCAAGATCACCAACTTTATTTCCGTCCAGCGCGACATGACCACCCGCCTCCGCGAGCAGGAAGAGCTGATGCAAAGCCGCAAGCTCCAAGCCGTGGGCGAACTCGCTGGCGGTATTGCTCACGAGTTCAACAACCTGCTCTCGCCCATGGTCATCCAGACCGAGCAAATCCTCGACCAGTACGGCGAAGACGCCGACCTGCGCGAAGCTCTTCAGCCCATCCAGCAGGCCATCCACCAATCCAGCGCGCTTTGCCGCCGCATCCTCATGCTCGGCCGGAAGGATGACGAGAAGAAGGCGCTCGTCAGCGTCAATGAACTGGTGACCGAAACGGTGGAACTGCTCAACCGGACGATTGACCGCCGCATCGAACTCAACACGGTCTTGGACAAGAACCTCCTGCCACTCGTGCTTTCCCGCGTCCAAATCTTCCAGGTGTTGATGAACCTCATTCTCAATGCGCGCGATACGTTGCTCGAGCGCCTCAACCACCCGGCCTTAAGCAGTGGCGATTGGGTGCCGCACATCACCATCAGCACCGACAGCGCCGAATCCAACCCACCTTCCCCCACCGGAGACACCACCCGCAAGATGCTGCCCTGTCAGCGCATCGTCGTGGCAGACAACGGCATGGGGATGTCGGAAGAAACCCGGCAGCGCCTCTTCGAGCCGTTCTTTACCACCAAAGACCCCGGCACCGGTACCGGCCTTGGCCTCGCCACAACTTGGAATATCGTCCAATCCCTTAAGGGTTGGATGGATGTGGAGAGCTACCAAGGCGAAGGCAGCACCTTCTCCATTTACCTACCAGTGACGCCGGAATCACTCATGGTGAAAAAGGAAAATGACGTGACCGACACCACGCCGATTCCGCATATCGACACCTCCAAGAAAACAATTTTGTTGGTCGACGACAACGAGCTGCTGCGCAAAACGATGTGCCGCCTCTTGGAAAAAGATGGCCACGCCGTGACCTGCGCGGAAGATGGCCAAATTGCTCTGGAGTTCCTGACCGAAGACCCCGAACGCTTTGAGCTGATCATTACCGACCAAAACCTGCCCAAGCTCTCCGGCGTCGACCTCATCAACCAACTACGGGAAAAAGGCCTACACACCCCCATCATTCTCATGAGCGGCTTTTTGAGCGAACAGACCCGACGAGAAATCACCGATCTGGGCGTGGAAAAGATTTTAGACAAACCCGTCACACCGACCGAAATGCTTCAGGCCATCGCCGAAGCCGCCGCCCAAAGCGCAGCCAAGTCGTAACTTACCGTGGCTTTACCGATCCATGAGCAGCGCGAGGCCATCCTCGCCGCCTTGCAAGGGCACAACCGCCTCGTCCTGGAAGCCCCGACTGGCTCGGGCAAATCCACCCAGGTTCCGGGTTTTCTCCTCGATGGCGGCATCGCGAATGGCGGTGACATCTGGGTGTTGCAACCTCGACGTGTGGCCGCTCGCATGCTGGCCCGGCGCGTGGCCCAAGAGCGCAGCGTCGAGGTGGGCGACGAAGTCGGCTATGCCGTGCGCTTGGATTCCGCCGTCAGCGCCGCCACCAAAATCCGCTACGTGACCGAGGGGCTGCTCCTGCGTCGCCTCACCACCGATCCCGAACTGAAAGGAACGGCCGCCGTTATCTTGGACGAATTCCACGAACGCCATCTGGAAGGCGACCTCGCCCTCGCCCGAATTGCCGCTCTGCAGGAAAAACGGCCCGATCTCAAGCTGGTCGTGATGTCCGCCACCTTGGAAGCCGAAGACCTCTTGGCCCATCTTCAACCCGCCGCTCACGTTCGGGCTGAAGGACGAACCTTTCCGGTCGAGATCGATTACCTCGCCCGCCGCTACGCGGATGACAAGGTCTGGGACGTTTGCGCCGACGCCCTGGACCGGACGGCTTCCACCAGCGTCGAAGGCGATGTCCTGATCTTCATGCCGGGGGCCTTCGAGATTCGTAAAACCATCGAAGCGCTCCGCGGCACAGCCATCGCGCGCGGACGACAGCTCCTCCCGCTGCACGGCGAACTCCCGCCGAAAGAACAGGATGCCGCCGTGCTGCCCAGCGAGCAGCCCAGGATCATCGTCTCCACCAACATCGCGGAAACGTCTGTCACCATTGACGGCGTGACGCTGGTGGTGGATGGCGGCTTGGCCCGCGTCGCCGGATACGATCCGCGGCGGGGCATCAACACACTGCTGACAGAAAAAATCAGCCGTGCTTCGGCCGATCAACGCGCCGGACGCGCCGGGCGCACCCGACCGGGACGCTGCCTGCGTCTTTGGACCCAGGAGGACCATGCCTCCCGCCCTGGCCAACTCACCGCCGAAATCCATCGGCTCGATCTGAGTGAAGCGGTCCTCTCGCTCAAAGCCGCCGGGTTTACGGACCTGGATGCCTTTCCCTGGTTTGAAGCTCCTCGCGCGGAAGCCCTCACCAAAGCCGAAGAACTGCTGGGCGATTTAGGCGCGCTAGACGAAACGGGGGCGATCAGCGCCACGGGCCAAGCGATGCTCAAATTCCCGCTCCACCCTCGCTACGCGCGCCTGCTCCTCGAAGCTGACAAACACGGTTGCGTTCCGCAAGCAGCCCTCCTGGCCGCGCTAGCTCAGGGACGCCCCCTCTTCCGACGCGGCGGCTTCGGCGGGCGGGACAAACGCCAGCTCGAATTGCAGGACGATCTCTTCGGCGGCGAGACGACCTCCGACTTCTTTCGCCTTCTTCGTGCCTGGAGTTGGGCCAAGGGGCGCAACTTTGATCCCCGGGCGGCCTCGAAACTGGGGATTAATGCGATGGCCGCGCGAGAAGCCGCCGGCATTGCCGGGCAAATCACCCGGGCAGCCGAGAAAGCGGGGCTGAAGATGGAGCCGGAAGGCCAAGCTGCCAAACAAGTGGACGATGCCGCGCTGCGCCGCTGCATCCTGGCCGGCTTTTCTGATCACCTCGCCCGGCGCCTGGACGGCGGCACCCTGCGCTG
>CAWUJC010000094.1:0-7614 GCA_963922355.1 uncultured bacterium
GTCGGTGCGCAGGCGAATGTCGCGCAGGATGTCCAGATACATGCCGGCCGGCTTGACCATCAGAACGTCGGCTCCCTCGTCCTCGTCCAGGCGGGCTTCCGTCATCGCCTCGCGAGCGTTGGCCGGATCGAGCTGGTAGCCGCGTTTGTCCAGGTGAGCGTGCCCGGCGGCTTGGAGGCTACCCACCGCGTCGCGAAACGGACCATAGAGGCAGGAGGCGTACTTGGCGGAATAAGCCAGGATGCCGGTGCGGGTAAAGCCGGCGTCATCCAGGGCGAGGCGGATCGCGCTGACCCGCCCGTCCATCATGTCAGAGGGGGCCACGAAATCGGCACCCTGTGCCGCCTGCTGGACGGCCATGTCGGTGAGGACTTCCACCGTGGCGTCATTGGCCACGTCGCCGAAATTTTCGTCAACTAGGCCGTCATGGCCATGGGAGGTATAGGGATCGAGCGCCACATCAACGATGACGACCAGCTCGGGCAGCGCCTGCTTGAGTCGGCCAATCAAGCTGTGGAACC
Source organism: uncultured bacterium (assembly GCA_963922355.1). Taxonomy (GTDB): domain Bacteria; phylum Verrucomicrobiota; class Verrucomicrobiia; order Methylacidiphilales; family UBA1321; genus CAWUJC01. The sequence continues at coordinate 522 of CAWUJC010000094.1, forward strand.
AATTCTCGCGAACCGTGGCGTAGGTGCCGCTCTCGTCTTTGTGCTCGGGATCGATTTGGGGAAAGAGGGCCACGGCACGGACGCCGAGCTCAAGCAGTTCCTCACACTCTCGCAGCAGGGCGGCTTCCGGTAAACGAAACTGGCCGGGCAGGCTGTCGATCGGTTCTGGTTGGGCGCTGGTGGCGGTGACGAAAAGCGGCTGGATCAGGTCTTCTGGGCTGAGGCGCGTCTCCCGCACCATGGCGCGAATACCGGCACTACGACGGTTGCGGCGGGGCCGGCGGACGAGATCGAGAACAAAGGGCTGGGTGGTCATGGCAAAAGGGCAATTCATCAACTAACGTCAAACCAGTCAAAAACCGAGCCTAAATCGATGTCTGGCCACTCCAGCCAAGAGAGGTCGAGGTCCATTTCGAGAAAGCCACTCTCTTCGGTTAAGGCGGCGAGGGCGTCGCGGCGCATCTCGTGATAATCGCAGACAACATCGATACCAGCATGGATGGCATCGAATGTTGCTTCATCTAAAAAGACACAGTAGGCCAAGCAAGCCCAATCGATGGTCACGAGAGCATTGGTGATCGCTTCGTCCACCTCCTCACGACTGTAGTACTTCTTCTTGCCCCGGCGCTCAACAAGCTTTTGGCCTACCGCGTTGAGGTACGTCTTCTTTTCTTTCTGCGAAGGAGGACGAGACATAAGGCCAACATGCCAGTCTGCTTCTTCCTTGTGAAGCTTGGGCTTTTCCGCTTTGCTTCTGGGTCCCATGTCTGACCCTTCTACCTTGGAGCTGAACGACCTCCGGAGCCGCCTGAATGCGCTTCGGAGGTATCTTTGACGTCCCCGTTTTAACTGACCGGCTGGAGACGCTGGAAGCTGTGATGGCTGATGGCAACTTCTGGAACGACCAGGAAGCCGCGCAAAAGACCATCGCCGAGGCGAATGGCATCAAGGCTAAGCTGGTCCCGCTGCAGGAAGCGGAACAAAAGGTCGAGGATCTCGCCGTCCTCGAAGAGCTGGTGAATGAAGACCCCAGCGAAGAAAATCAGCAGGAACTCGACGACGAGAAGGTGGCGACCGAGAAGCTACTCGGGAAGCTGGAAATTCGCATTCTGCTTGGCGGGGAGAATGACGGGAGCAACGCGATCATCAGCCTCCACGCCGGGGCGGGGGGGACTGAGGCCTGCGATTGGGCCAACATGCTCTATCGGATGTATCAGCGTTTCTGCGAGCGCAGCGGCTTTAAGGTCGAGTTGCTCGACATGGAACAGGGCGAAGAAGCGGGTATCAAAAGTGCGACGCTGACCGTCTCCGGTGAATTTGCCTACGGAAAGCTCAAAGCCGAGCATGGCGTCCATCGACTGGTGCGGATCAGTCCGTTCAATGCAGCGGGCAAGCGCCAGACGAGTTTTGCGTCGCTCGACGTCCTGCCCGAGGTGGACGACAATATTGAGATCGACATCCCGGAAAGTGATCTGCGCATTGATATCTTTCGCTCGGGTGGTCCCGGCGGGCAGGGGGTCAATACGACGGACTCGGCGGTGCGGATCGTCCATTTGCCTTCTGGGTTAATCGTCCAATGTCAAAACGAGCGCAGCCAGCACAAGAACAAAGCCAGCGCGATGAAGGTGCTTAAGAGCCGTCTTTACGAAATGGAAATGGACAAGAAGCGCGCCGAAGCCGAGAAGCATTACGGCGAAAAGGGCGAAATCGGCTGGGGGCGCCAAATTCGTTCCTACGTCTTGCAGCCCTACCAGATGGTGAAGGATTTACGCACCGGCGAGCAGTCGGGCGATGTCCAGGGTGTGCTGGATGGCGATCTGGATAGCTTCATTGAAGCCTTTTTGAAGGGCAAGAAGCGGACGGATACCGACGACGAAGCATAAGCTTTTCTTGGTCGCAGGTTGTTTTTTTAGCCGCGATAGTTGCTTTACGGTTTAACAAGCTTTTGACAATTAGAAGCTTGGCAAGACTGGCTGCCTAATAGTAAACAGGTTTATGGTTCGCTCTCTTGTGAAACGTCACGCACCTCTTTTGTGGTGCGCGCTGTTAATGCTTTTTGCTTCAACGGAGCCGATGTTGGCGCAGGAAACGGAAATGCCGCCCTACCCAACGGGAGGCATGCTCTATACCATTATTGGAATTCTCATTCTACTTAACGTAGTTCTCCCGATCCTCAGCTTCCGAATCGTTTCCTATTTTGTGATGGAGGACGACCGCTTCAGCAAAGCGATCAAACTCTATTTTGCGTACATTCTTTGCGGGTTCTTTGCTCTCGCGCCGCTCCTGATTGGGGTTGTGGCCGCTGCTTTAACCCAAGATAAGGCGGTCTTGAGTTTAGGCTTTTTGATTGGGGGCGGTATGAGTGTTCTCTTAAGCCTTGTGCTGCTCTTTTATGCGCCGATGAAGATCTATTATGCGGGATTTTTCCGCGCACTCTTGTTCCTTTTTCTCGTGACGTGTCTCAATGCCATGCTCTCCTATGGCTTGCTTTTCTCGATCTATTTATCCCCGGTGGGAGAGAATATGCGGGCTTGGATTGATCGCCAATCAGCGTGGGCTGAGTCTAGGCGCAACGATCCTAATCAGAGAGCTGAATTTGAACTCAAACTTGAACAGTATATCGAAGAGAAGGGGGCTCCTGAGAATTGGGAAGAACTTTGGGCACTTGTTACCTACTCTTGGGATGAGTACTTCCAACCTGGAACTCACGATAGTATCGCAAGCTCATCTGAGAGCGATTCTGCCTTCCCGGAGATGAAGATGAAGTCAAAGGGGCAAAGCGCAAAAGAGCGCCCGGCTCCGAAGATTTACTCGGCCTACACGGACCCGCCCCAGGAGAAGGAAGAGCCTCAAGGCCGGATGATGGAGGAAAAACCGAAGGTGACGGCTTCGGCGCAGCCAGCGCCCTCCGGGCCTCAGTTTGAAGTTGGCCAGACCGTGGCGATGTTGCGGGAGCTGACCATCCCGACCGATTATGGCGACTTGAAAATCCGCAAGGGTGACGAAGTCAAGCTCGAGCGAAAAGTTGGCTCCAACGAATGGATTGCCAAGCGTGGCGTGATGCAGTTCCGCGTCCAGGCCAGTGACTTGCGTGAGGTCCGCTAATTTTTGCTGACGTCGCCTGAGCCGAAGCGCTATGCTGGCGGGCTCATGGTAAAGCCGACCTTTGACAACAAGTTGCTGGAGATCTGTGCCAGCAAGACCGAACACATCGAGCAACTTCGTCCGCATGCGGCGGAGCTTCGCAAGCAAGCGCTCCTGCGTGATGAGGTTCGGCCGTTCCGCTTCGCGTTGCAGCATGGGAGCCCCACGGGGATGTCCCTCATTGCGGAAGTGAAGAAGGCCTCGCCTTCGGCTGGCGTGATTGATCCCGACTTCAACCCGCTCAACCAAGCGCGAGAATACGCCCGTGGTGGCGCGCAATGTCTCAGCATCCTGACGGACGAGAAGTACTTCCAAGGCCACCTCGCTTATTTGAAAGAGATTCGAGACCAGGTGGACCTGCCGCTTTTGCGGAAAGACTTCATCCTCGATGAACTACAGATTTACGAAAGTGTGCTGGCGGGAGCCGACGCCATTCTGCTCATTGTGGCGGCCTTTACCGAGGAATGGGGCGGAGACGAAAAGCTCAACCGCCTCTATGAATGCGCCAAAGGTTGCCAGCTGGACGTCTTAGTTGAAGTGCACGATTTAGCCGAAATGGACCGGGCGCTCGACTTAGGCGCCGACATCATTGGCATCAATAATCGGAACTTGAAGACCTTTGAGGTGACGTTGGAGACGACGGCTGCGTTGGCGGAAGAGATTCCGAGTGATGCCGTTGCGGTCAGCGAGTCGGGCATTAAGACGGCAGCGGACGTCAAACTTTGCCGCGAACATGGGATCAACGCCATCCTTGTGGGCGAGACTCTGATGCGGGCCGGCCATGTGCCCGACATGATTAAGGAGCTTCTCCTGATCGAGGACGACAACTCGGACTTGATCTAAGATACTTGGGAGCCGCAAGGCTAGCGCTGATACTCGGCGTCGATCTCGAGGCCAAAGAAGCTCTGGGCATTGAGGAAGCAGATCTCCTCCACCATGGCACCGAGCATAGCCATATCCTTGGGCATCTCGCCGTTTTCCACATCGGTGCCAAGGAGATTGCAGAGCAAACGGCGGAAGTACTCGTGCCGTGGATACGAGAGGAAGCTACGCGAATCCGTCAGCATACCAACGAAGCGCCGAAGAAGGCCCAGATTGGCCAGAGCACGCATTTGCCACTCCATCCCTTCCTTTTGGTCGAGGAACCACCAGCCGCTGCCAAATTGCATTTTGCCCGCCACGGAGCCGTCTTGATAGTTGCCGATCATGGTGGCAAAGACGTAATTCTGGGAGGGATTCAAGTTGTAGAGAACGGTCTTGGGCAAGAGATTATCGATATCCAAACCGTCCAAATACGCGGCGAGTCCTTCGGCCTGTGGCCAGTCTCCAATCGAATCAAAGCCAGTATCCTTGCCTAGGCGGTTGAGCGCGCGAGTGCTGTTGTTGCGTTGCGCGCCGAGATGGAGCTGCTTCGTCCAGTTGCGCTTGGCATCTAGCCGACCGAAGTAAAGCATGAGGAAGGTGCTCAGACCGGCGATCTCTGGCGCGGTGACTTCGAGTCCGCTCCGCGCCGTCAGGTAGACCGCTTCGGCTTCTTCGCGGGTACAGCTGGTGTTAGGGAGATGGTTCAAGCCGTGGTCGCTCAGACGTCCGCCCATGTCGTGGAAAAAGTCATGTCGCTGTTTCAGCGCCTCCATGAATTCTTCCAGATTGGAGCAGGTGATGCCGCTGACTTCTTCCAGCCGGTCCACCCAGCGGTTCCAGGCGACTACATCTTCTAACTTGCAGGCATTATCCGGGCGGAAGGTGGGGTAAACCCGCGTTTTCAAGTCGCTTTCGTCGCGCACCGTCTGGTGGTGCTCCAGCGTGTCGGCCGGATCATCGGTCGTGCAAACCACCGCGACGCGTGAACTGGCCAGCAAACCCTGCGTCGTCATCTCCGGGGTTTGGAGCTTTTCGTTGGCTGCGTTCCAGATCTCTTCCGCCGTTTCACCGTTCAGCAGGGTGTCGATGCCGAAGTAACGGCGCAGTTCCAGATGCGTCCAGTGGTAGAGCGGATTGCCCAGGGTGTAGGGAACCGTTTCGGCAAAGGCCTGGAACTTCTCCCGGTCACTAGCTTCGCCGGTACAAAATTTTTCCGCCACGCCATTGGAGCGCATGGCACGCCATTTGTAGTGGTCGCCGTAGAGCCAAATTTGGGTCAAATTGGCAAACTGCTTGTTGCTGGCGATCTCATCCGGCGGCAGATGGCAGTGGTAATCGAAGATGGGCATCTTCGCCGCGTGAGAATGGTACAGTTCTGCGGCGGTGTCGTTACTCAGCAGGAAGTTGTCGTCCAAAAAAGCTTTCATACGGGGAAGGTGGAGTGTGGCACGAGAGCCGGGGGCTGGCAATACCAGGGAAGGGCGGTCTCAAGAAGCCGCAAGCTACAGTTTTGGCACGGCTGCCAGGAGCTTCTTCGTGTACTCGTGCTGGGGATTCTCGTAGATCGCTTCCGCTGAGGCGGCTTCGACAATCTTCCCGTTGGTCATGACCAACACCTGGTCGCTGATGTGTTCGACCACGGCGAGATCGTGCGCGATGAAGAGGTAAGTCAGGCCCATTTCCTCTTGCAGGTCTTGGAGAAGGTTAACGATCTGCGCCTGGACGGAGACATCTAGGGCGCTGACCGGTTCGTCGCAGACAATGAAGTCCGGCTTCACCGCCAATGCCCGAGCGATCCCGATGCGTTGGCGCTGTCCGCCGCTGAACTCGTGCGGATAGCGGTCCAGATGGTCGGCCTGTAAGCCGACCTGGCGAAGAAGCTCGGCCACTCGGTCGCGGCGTTCTCGGCGCGTCATGGCCGGGAAGTGGATTTCCAGCGCCTCAGCGATGATGTCAAAAATGGAGAGCCGTGGGTTGAGCGAATTGTAGGGGTCCTGGAAGATCATCTGCATCTGCTTGCGCAGGGGACGAAATTCCGCATTACCCAAGCCGGTTAACTCGCGTCCGTCAAATTGGATGGAGCCGCTGGTGGCGGGTTGCAGTCCCAGGACGGTCCGGCCGACCGTGGTTTTGCCGCTGCCGCTCTCACCGACCAAACCTACGGTCTGGCCCCGCTTGATCGTAAAGGAGACATCGTCGACCGCTTTGACTTCACCAACTTGACGGCGAAAGACCCCACCCAGAATGGGGAAGTAGATTTTTAGGTGATCTACCTGGAGCAGCGTTTGGGAGGGCTCGGCGTCGGACATAGCGTTATTTGGCGAGGGTGGCAGCCAGTTCGGCGTGGTCAATGGTAGTGAGGCGACGCTGTTTGGCTCCGGGCTTGGGCACACAGTCGATCAAGGCCTTTGTGTAAGGATGCTGCGGGTTGGCGAGGAGCTCTTTGGTCGGGCCGGTTTCGACAATCTCGCCCCGGAACATGACCACCACGCGGTCGGCAATCTCTGTAATGATGCCAAAGTTATGGGTGATGAGGAGGATGGCCATACCGAGTTCCTTCTTCAGGTCGCGGAGCAGGTCCATGATCTGCTTCTGGATCGTGACGTCCAGCGCGGTGGTGGGCTCGTCGGCGACCAGCAGTTGCGGACGGCAGCTCAAGGCCATGGCGATCATCACACGCTGCTGCATGCCGCCGCTAAGCTGATGCGGATAATCGTTGAGCCGGTCAGCCGCTTGACGGATGCCCACCAGATCGAGCGCATGAATGATCTCTGCCTGGACATCATCCACTTCGGGCCGGTGGAGATTGATCGCTTCCGCAATTTGGTGACCGATCGTGAAGACGGGGTTCAACGAGGTGCCGGGCTCCTGAAAAATGTAGGCAATCTTGCGGCCACGGATTTGGCGCAAGGTGTTGTCCTTGGCTTGGAGCATGTCTTGGCTATCGAAGAGGATCTTGCCGCTTGGGTAGCTGGCGGGAGGGGTGGGAAGCAGGCGTGTCAGGCTGAGAGCAGTCACACTTTTCCCAGAGCCGCTCTCACCCAAGACGGCCACGGTTTCACCGGCCGCGACTTCCATCGAGATG
>CAWUJC010000095.1:0-7604 GCA_963922355.1 uncultured bacterium
TTCTTGTCGGACGTATTCACCTTCACCATGTCGCCTTCTTTAATGAAGAGCGGAACCTGGATGGTGATGCCGCTTTCCAGCGTGGCGGGCTTGAGCGTGTTGGAGGCGGAGTCGCCCTTCACGCCTTCCGGAGATTCGGTCACCTTCATGACCACGCTGGGCGGGACTTCGATGCTGGCCGGGATGGCGTCGGTGTAGAGCACTTCGACTTCGCCGTTTTCCACCAGCCAGTCCTTGATCGGGCCAACGAGGTCTTCCTGGAAGGTCACCGTCTCGTAGGTTTCCGGGTCCATGAAGTTAAAGCCAGTCTGATCAGCGTAGCTGAATTCGAACTTCTTGCGGTAAAGCGGCACGATCTCGACCGATTCGGTGGAGCTGAGCTTGTTGACCGAGGAGTTACCGGTGCGGATGTTGCGCAGGGTGGCCTGAACGAAGGCGCGGAGGTTGCCGGGCGTGCGGTGCTCGGTGTTGAGGACGAGGCAGACGTCGTTCTTAAACTTGATGGCTTGGCCGGGGCGGAGGTCGTTAGCAGTAGGCATAGGTGTCGTAGATCAAAAGGTTCAAATAGGGGCTAAGTATTGAGCCCGTAACCTCGACTTTTGTCAACCAGCGTGACGTTGCCCACATGCGGTTGGGTCCAACTTAAGGTGCTCCACCACTTCCTAGAACTTGTGCTATGTTGTGCCCATGAAGCCGCTGACCAAACGCGAAGTCCGGGCCGTGATCCAAGCCTTCTGGGATTTGAACGCCAGCCGGGCTCCGATCAAAGCCTTCGAGGAGATTGTCGACATCGAGAACCTCAGCATCACCATGCGCGGAACCGATATTGCCTTCCACGGGATCGCGGGTTTCGCCGACCACCAGATCGGCAAGCTCATCTTTTTCGACCAACGTTTCGTCCTGAAGAAAATCGACATCACGCTCAAAGGCGACACCGCTTCCGCGAAAACGGAGGGGCGCTGGCACGCCAGCACTTGGAGCAGTCCCGCCCCCTACAGCCACGAGTTGATCGCCGAACTCAAGCACACCTGGGACATCATCCGCTGCCCGAAGACGGGTCGTGCCTTAATGCGTGGCCACGTCTGCGAAAAGCTCAAGTACCTTCCCGGTCACGGACCGGAAGACCAGCCCCAGGACTTTCACCTGAAGGTGGGGAAGTAAGTGCTAGTGCGCTTGGAGCCAGTTCGTGCCTGCACCCATTTCCACCTCGATCGGGACGGACAAGTCAGGTAGCGCGTTTTTCATCTTCTCTTCCACGATGGCCATGACGGCTTCCTTCTCCGGCTTGAGCACTTCGAAGACGAGTTCATCGTGCACCTGGAGGATCATGCGGGACTGCAGGCCCTCTTTCTCAAAAGCGGCGGCGATGTCGATCATCGCGATCTTGATCATGTCGGCCGAACTACCCTGAATCGGCGTGTTGATCGCCGTCCGTTCGGCGCCGGAACGCACACTTTGGTTGCGGCTATTGATGTCGCGCAAGTAACGGCGGCGGCCGGTGACCGTCTCGACGTAGCCCTGTTTTTGGGCCGCCTCGATCGTCTCGTTCATGTAGTTGGCCACCTTCGGATACTGCTGGAGGTAGGCGTCGATGATCTGCCCCGCTTCCTGCCGCGGAATGCCCAGACGCTGGGCTAAGCCGAAGGCGGAGATACCGTAGATGATGCCGAAGTTGACCATCTTGGCTTTGCGGCGCATCTCGCCGGTGACTTCCTCCAAGCCCACACCATAGACCTTGGCCGCCGTGGTGGCGTGGATGTCCGTTCCCGCGCGAAAGGCTTCGAGCATGCCTTCGTCGCCGGAGAGCGCGGCGATGACGCGGAGTTCGATCTGCGAGTAGTCCGCACTGAGAAGCTCATGCTTGCTGTCGGGCGTGACGAAGGCCTTGCGGATTTCGCGCCCCAGCTCGGTGCGAATCGGGATGTTCTGCAGATTCGGGTCGGTCGAATTTAACCGCCCGGTGGCAGTGATGACCTGATGGTAGGTGGTGTGGATGCGTCCGCTCTTCTCCAAAATGACCGAGGGCAACGCATCGACGTAGGTGCTCTTGAGCTTGCTCACCTCGCGGTAGTCGAGGATGTGCTGGACGATCTCCGCGTGTGGCGCGAGGGCCGTGAGGGTTTGCTCGTTGGTCGAATACTGGCCAGTCTTGGTTTTCTTCGGCTTCGTCCCGGCGATGGAAATCTGCAGCTTGTCGAAGAGGATTTCGCCGAGCTGCTTGGGCGAGTTGAGATTGAACTCCGTGCCCGCGATGTCGTAGATCGCAGCTTCCAGCCGGGCGATTTCTTTTTCCAACTGCTTGGAGAACTCAGCGAGGACTCCCGCGTCCACCTTCACCCCGGCGTACTCCATCTCTACCAACACGGGAAGGAGCGGACATTCGATCTGGTAGAAGACGTGCTCGGCTCCGCGCTCTTTCAAGAGCGGTTCGAGTTTGGCCCGGAGTTGCAGCGTGACGTCGGCGTCCTCCGCCGCGTAATCGCTCAGTTGCTCGAGCGGAACTTCGCGCATGGAAAGCTGCTCGCTTTTCTTTTCGCCGATCAGGCTGGTGATGGAGACCGGTGTATAGCCGAGGAGGCTTTCGGCCAGGTAGTCCATGTGGTGGCGCTGGTCGGGCTCAACCAAGGCGTGAGCCAGCATGGTGTCGAAGAGCGGCCCAACCACGATGACGCCATGCCAGCGCAACACGGAGACATCGAACTTGAGGTTATGCCCCACCTTCTCCTTCTTAGCGTCTTCCAGCACGGGGCGGAATTCCTCGAGAATCGCGGCAGCTTCTTTCTGGTCTTCGGGGAAGGTGACGAAGAAAGCTTCGTTCTTTTTAAGCGCGAAGGCTAGGCCGACGATCTCGCAGGTCTTCGGATCAAGGCTGGTCGTCTCCAAGTCAAAGCAGAAGCTCTTCGCCTTGTTGAGTGCGGTCAGCAACTTCTTCCGCCCGGCCGCATCGGTCACGGCCGTGTAGGTGTGCTTGGTGTTCTCGATCGTCTTGAGATCGGCTTCGACGACGGCCACCGGCTCCGACGCCGTTTCCTCGGTTTCGCCAAAGTCGAATTCCCCGGCGGGCACCTTCTTCTTCACCGCGCCCTGCCCGCGCCCGGCTTTGAAGCCCTCGCCAAACAAGCGGCGGCCGATGGCATTGAACTCAAATTCCACGCACAGCGCCTGCATGGCTTCCGCGTCCATCTCCTGCCGGACTAGCTCCTCCAACTTGGTGTCGATCGGCACCGCCACATCAATGGTGGCGAGTTTCTTGGAGAGGCGCGCCAAGTCCTGGTTCTCCTCCATCCGCTCCTTGAGCTTGCCCTTTAATTTGTCGAGATTGTCCAGGATGCCCTCAACCGAGTCGTACTCCTTGAGGAGCTTGGCGGCGGTCTTCTGGCCAACACCGGGGACGCCGGGGATATTGTCCGACGCGTCGCCCATCAGGCCCAGCACATCGATGACCTGCTCGGGCCGGGCGATGTCCCATTTCTTGGTGACGGCTTCGGCGTCGAGGATGTCCACGCCGTCGCCCATGCGGGAAGGCTTGTAGATGTAGATACCCTCTTGCACCAACTGGCCGAAGTCCTTGTCCTGCGTGACCATGTAGACCGTGGCGCCTTCCGCGGCGTAGCGCTTGGCCAGGGTGCCCACCAAGTCATCGGCTTCGTAGCCATCCAGCTCAAGCGTGGGGATGCGGAAGGCCTCGACCAACCGCCGCACGTGAGGAAGCGCCGCCGCCAAGTCCTCCGGCATTTCCTCACGCTGGCCCTTGTAGTCCTCGTATTCCTCGTGGCGTTGGGTCGGTGCCTCCGTATCATAGACCATGGCCAAGTGGGTCGGCTTCCGCTTGTCGATCAGATCGAGTAAGGTGTTGGTCAAGACGTACAGCGCAGTACTGTTGAAGCCGCTGCTGGTGAAGATGGGCTTGTTGCCAAAGGCGTAGTGGGCGCGGAAGATAAGCCCCATGGCATCAAGCAGGTAAACCTGGGGGAGATCAGTTGTGGCAGGCATGGACCCATTATCCTTCCACGAATCTCGCTAGATGCTACCCCAAACCACCCAGCTGGGCCGTTGGGTCGGCATTTCTGCTCTAGTTGCCTAAACCGGAGAAACTTGTCCAAGCACTCCTAGCCCAATTGGTAGGCAAAAAAGTCCCCTCGGCAGCGAAAAATAAGGTTGCCAGAGTGGGCGCGCCCGGTACTGTGGCGGCACCGAAAGGACAGGAATGAGGAGCTTGTTAGCCGAATTCATCGCGACGTTCGCCCTCGTCTTCGTGGGAGTGGTCTCTGTACACCACTTTTCCGGAGACGGGTTCAGCATTCTGCTCCCGGCCCTGGCGCATGGTTTTATCATCATTGTGATGATTTACACCTTCTTCCAGGTCTCCGGGGCGCACATTAATCCTGCCGTGACCATCGCTCTGTTGGTCGACGGCAAGATTAGCGGCGGCAAGGCGATCGGCTACATCCTCTCCCAGCTCTTGGCCGCCCTTGTGGCGTCCGTGCTGGTTATGATCATCTACAGCCAGGGTGCCGTCCATATCGGCACACCGGTGCTGGAGGTCGATTACCCCTACTGGAAAGCGTTCTTGCTGGAATTCTTCGGCACGTTTTTCCTCATGACGGTGATTTACGGCGTGGCCGTAGCTCCCAAAGAGCTCAACCCCACGTTTGGTCTGGCTATTGGCCTGACCGTGACCGCCTGCATCTTCCTGGCTGGCCCGACGACGGGCGCTGCCTTCAATCCCGCGCGTGCCTTCGGCCCCGCCTTGATCTCTGGGGAGTACGCCTCCCACTTCTTGGACCAGACCGTTTACTGGGTTGGTCCGATCACGGGTGCCATCGCCGCGACACTGCTTTACAGCAAGGTCTTGAAAGGTAATGACGAAACCCCACAACCCACGGAGTAGCCGCCTGAATTAAATTCGCCCCCGGCCTACTCCCCCGATGACCCCTCACCCGGGTCCGCATGGTTCCTCGTTCCTGTTGCGAAAAAAGAACCATGAGCACTACTGAACAATCGAACGAGAGCGGCACGCGCCGCCCCCGCCGCCGCCGCGGCGGTCGTAACCGTAACAATAACAACAACTACAACCGGAATCGTAACCGGAACCGTTCTGGCCAGGGTGGCCGCGGTCCGCGCCAGAAGAAAAAGGAAGAGCCCAAGGGGATCGTGAGCCGCTTCCTCGCCTGGCTCTTCCCCGGTGCCCCCGAAGAAGACAAGCCCAAGGCCGACCGCGAGCGTCCGCCCCGGGAAAAACGCGAACGCCGTCCCCGCCGCGAAAAGCGCTTTGAGGACACCCCGGCGGAGGAGGCTTCTTCCTCCAGCGAAAGCACGGAGACCACGGAAGCCCCGCGCGAGCGCAAGCCCCGCACGCCCGAAGCCTACGAAATCGTCACCCCGCGTCTCTACGTCGGCAACCTGTCGTACGAATGCGTGGAGAGCGACCTCTTCGACCTCTTCAGCCAGCATGGCCAGGTCAGCAACTGCGAGGTCGTCTTCGGCCGCTCCGGTCGCTCCAAGGGCTTCGGCTTCGTGGAAATGAGCCACCTCGACTCGGCCAAAACGGCTGCCGAGGCGCTCAACCAGAGCGAGTTCCAGGGCCGCCAGATCATCGTCTCCGGCGCCAAGGAAAAGAACTAGTAAGCTGAGCTTGCATCCAACTGGGCCTAAGGCTGTTTTTTCCTTGGGCCAAGCTTAGCTGGTAGGGCGGGCAGTCCCTTGCCCGCCTCTCAAAAAAAGCGGTACTTCGGTACCGCTTTTTTGTGTCTCGATGCTTTAGAGCAGAAAGCGCAACTCGACTGGGACACGCTTTTGCTTTAACCTTATGCCCATGAACTGGCGGGGAAGGATCTGCGTGGTCTTGGGCGTACTCCTCCTCGTGGGAATTCCGCTTTGGTATTTTCGACCTGTTTCCTTGTATCAATTCGAGGCATCACTCGACACTCACAACGGCTATGTTGAGAGAAGGCATCGCGTCCTAGGATATCCCTTTTGGGTGACCTATAAGCCCACCTTCATCTCGAAAGCCGTTGGGCTAGACGAGACCGATAGTGGGGGACCATGGCTATTAGTGGAAAAGTTTCCACCAGATTTTTCGCCTTCACCCCAGCACACGATCTTAAATCAAATGGAGGACATCGAATCCTTATTAGACGATTTGGATGCCTTGCCCCCCCAGTCAGGAACACAAAACAAATTTCGCAAACAAGTAGTCGAGTCGCTGGCCATCCTCATTCGAGAAACCTCAAGTCCCGAAGTACTCAATAGGAGTCTAGGCCATATGATCGATTATCTACGCGAACAAAATAAGAGTAAAGCCAGACCCCGCGGATTTAACCTCTTTGCGAAAAAACCAAGGTCCATACACCGGGACGAGATGCCCGATGAGCCAACGTTACCGTCCTTTGAGAACGACAACTTAGGAAGCTGGCAAAACACCCTGCATGCCCCCGCCCCAAGCGTCTTGAATCCATGCCAAACCATGCGCCTGATCGAGACGACGGAAGATGCGTTACCCCAAATTCCAAAAGATATCCAACTGCCGCCGCTACATCCGAGACTTCCCTGAAGAACTCCATTTACGACACGTCCAAGTTGAGAGGCTAGCTCACGCAGTTTAAACTGATCCATGAGGAAGAAGCGCTTAATCTACGGTTTTTTCGGGCTATTGGCCTTGTTGATCCTGCTAGGCCTCTCCCTCCCGACCCACGGATACTTCTACACCAAGACGTCGCTCAATCTCGATACCGCCTACTTGAAGGTCGAAAAGAGTTTCGTGGGCTTCACGTATGACTCCGACTTACGGCCCACCTGGATTGCCCAGAGCCTGACCATCTCGCTCAGCCAAGCAGAGGGCAAAGGTCGCTGGGTCGTCACAGGTAACAGTCACGAGCTTGGCTACGGTGCGACTAATGCCTGGGGTTCGATCCGATCCCAAATTCGTGTCATCGGTGTGCTCTTCCAGGATATGAAGATGGACAGCAAAAATCCCGCTCGGGTCGTGACCTACCAACAAGAATCGGCCGAGATGATTCTCAAGGCCCTAAGCACCGGGGATGTGGAGCTCAGCCGACAAGTTTGCCAGTACGTCCTGGATGACGTGAGCGCCCTTGCGAAAGGGCCAACCTATGGCATTAGTGAATCGGGCCTCGTGTTTCACCCAAGCGCCCGATAATCTCTTCCCTTATGCCTGCCTATCTCTTTCTCGCTCTTTGCCTGCTCTCCCTGACCAGCGCAACGGCCTCCGCTGCGGACCCAACTACCCAGAAAAAGGAACCAGCGGCCACCAAGAAGAAGGCAGAGAAAGCCGAAACGACTAAAGCGAAGAAAGGCAAGTACGCCGGGTGGCGACGCGTGATCATCCAGCCTAACGGCTGGGGCCAGACCAAGGCGCAAGCCGTGGCCGACCTGGATCGCGTGATGGCCTGGTACGAGCATCGCCCCGGGTTTAAGCGCGACAACTACGTGGCCGTGGTCTACGTGGGCCGCAACAAGTGGCAGGCCGCCGGCCGCGTCTCTTACCTCGCGCCCCCGACGATCAAACCCAAGCCCGAAGAGAAACGCCGCGCGGCCAAAAATCCGACCGGGATTTCCCGTTCCGCCGCCTCCAAAACCCGCTA
>CAWUJC010000096.1:0-7593 GCA_963922355.1 uncultured bacterium
TTCCCCGGCTACCTCTTTGCCCGCTTCGACTATGCCGCGGCGCACCGCCACGTTCGCGCCCTCCACGGCGTGAGCACCATCGTCAGCTTTGGAGACGAATTCCCCACCCTGCCCGAACCCATTCTGGAGAGCCTGCGGGCCTCCTTCCCGGAGAACGAAATCCTCGACCTGGGTGGCCTGGATGACCCGCGACCCGGCGACACCATCGACGTGCTGGAAGGCCCCTTTGCGGGGCTCCAAGCCATCGTCCAACGCGTCCTGCCCGCCCGTCAGCGCGTGACCATTCTCATCGATCTCCTCGGCCGCGTGGTGGAAACCGAACTCGACCGCACGGCCATAGCCCGCCCTCGGGCCGACCTGCAACGGCAAGCCGCTCTGGCTGCCGCTGCCTAAACAACACGACCCCTTGTTGCCGAAACACCGGCTGCAACTTCCCCCGATTGGTTGGGGGCGCGAAAAGCGCCTCCGCGACCAAGGGCGGCAGCGTGTCTAAAACGGATGGACACTTTTCCCCGAACTCTCGACCCGGCAGGATACGGCCCCGCCCTCTCCCGCAGCGTGCTGATTCTCGCCGTTGTGGGACTCCTCATGCGCCTGCTCCTCTTGGGAATGCCCATGGTGGAGGACAACTCCCAGGTACGGCAGACCCAGACCGCCGCCGCCGCCCAAGCCTATCTGCAAGACGGCTTCTGGCCGCCAGCGACCCTGGCCCAATGGCGGGGCGATCTCGACGCCCGCTTCCTCCAAGAACTCCCCCTCTACAATTACGCCGCCGCCGCATTGGCGATGGTCATCGGCCACCTGGACGCCGCCGGTCGCCTCATTTCCGCGCTCTGCTGGCTGGCCTCGTTCTTCCTCCTGCAACTCATCTGGCGACGCTACCTCACCCCCGACGAAGCCCTTTGGGCCAACCTGCTGGTGGTCTTTGCGCCGCTTTCCATCGCCTACGGCCAAGCCTTCATGCCGGAGATGGCGATCCAACTCACGGCCTTCGCCTTCGTCCTGCTCGTCATCCGCTACCTGGAGCAACCGGGCCTGCTCCGTCTGTTCTGGGCCGGACTCGTCGGGTTGCTCGGCGTGCTGCTCAAGCTACCCGAAATCTCCCACCTCTACGTCCTGCTCTTTGTTCTGCTCTTGCTTCGCGAAAAATGGGGCGCTTTCCTCCGGCCTCGCTATTGGGTGATGCTCATCGCCACGGCAGCAGTGGTCAAACTCTGGGGTAGCTATCTCGACGAAGCCAATGGCGTCCTCTTTTACGTCTGGTCGGCCAGCGGCAACCTGGAGGACTTCCTCGGCAAGTACCATCGCCTGCTGGAGTTCAAGCGCTACGTTTCCGTCACCGGCTACGTCACCCTTTTCCTCCTGACCCCGCTTGGCGTTCTCCTCGCGCTGTGGGGTTTGGTGCGCACCATCCGCGAACGCGGCTGGACCTATCTGCCGCTGCTCTGGTTCTTGAGTCTGGCCTTTTTCTATCTGATGTGGGGGCCGCGCACCGCGTTTACCCACGCCTACTACAACCTACCGGCACTTGCTCCGCTCGCTGCCCTCCTGGGGATTGGCACCGTCGGCTTTTTGCAGTGGAGCCGTTCGCTGGCCCTGCCGCTGCAGGCCGGACTGCGCTACGGCACGCTGGTCATCGCGGCAGGTTTTCTCCTCTTTGGCACCTACTACCTGATTCGCCCGGAATGGAGCGCCTACAACGCCGCCGTCTGGCTGCGCGACAACGTCAAGCGCGAAGACATTGTCCTGGTGAAGTCCAACCACCTCAACCATCTGGCCACCTATCCCCATTACGCCGCCGTTTCCTACTACAGCGGAAACCGCACTTGGATTTGGGTCACGGGACATGGTGCCCTCAACACCAATAAGAAGCATGTGCTTGCGACGTCGCGCTGGTTTGTCGAACTTGTCCCGCCCAAGGAACCCGACCTCTTACGCCAAGCCCAAAGCCTGATCAAAGCCCGCCAAGATAAACGCGAAGACATGTCCTGGCTCACCAATCGACCGGGCGTCAAACTCGTCCACCATGGTGACGGCTTCCTCGTCTACCAACTTCCTGCCACCACATGAGCCAGCCCACCACGACCAAGGTCTACACCGCCGAGCCGCAGCTCAATCACGCGACCGCGCTCTTTGCCGCCATGTGGCGCGACTTGCTCAGCTCGCGCGAACTCGCCTGGCGCCTGCTCGTCCGGAACATCAGCGCGATGTACCGTCAGACCATCTTTGGTTACGTCTGGGCTTTTCTTCCTCCGCTAGCCACCTCGGCCACCTTCCTCTTCCTCAAAGCTGGCGGTGTGATGGACCCCGGCGAACTGGCCATTCCGTATCCGGCGTATCTCCTCATCAGCACCAGCCTCTGGGCTCTTTTTGCGGATTCGGTTGCCGCGCCACTCCGGTTGGTGGCGACCTCGCGGATGATGCTGATCAAAATCAACTTCCCCCGCGAGGCGCTCATCCTGGCCAGCATCGGCGAAGTGCTCTTCAACTTCTGCATTCGCTTTACCATCATCTTCGGCGCGATGCTGTGGTTCCAAATCGTACCGCCGTCCACCGTCTTTCTGGTGCCCTTGGGCCTCCTGAGTCTGCTGTTGCTGGGCATTATGGTTGGCGTACTCCTCACGCCCATCGGCCTCCTCTTCCAAGACGTCTCCAAAGTGATGCCCATGCTGCTCAACTTCTGGATGCTGCTCACCCCGGTGGTTTACATCGGAAGCAACGAAGGCATCCGCGGCGAGCTGATGCGCTGGAATCCGGTCAGCCCCGTACTAACCGTGACGCGCGACTGGCTGACCACCGGCCACACGGAATTGCTCACGCCGTTCCTCGTCATCAGCGCCCTGGCGCTGCTTCTCCTCTTCTTTGGCTGGCTGATTTACCGCATTGCCATGCCACACATCATCGCCCGCCTGGGCGGCTAGATTTCCCTTTCGATGACCACCGCACCAGATCAATCAAGCAACGCGATGAGCCAGGATAAGCCTGCGGGCGAAGTCTTGGTCCAGGCCGAGCACGCCAGCAAGATTTTCTGCCGCGATCTCAAGAAGTCCCTCTTCTATGGCGTGCAAGACATCGCCTGCGAGTTCCTCGGCATCAAGCGCGCTTCCGATCCCTTCGCCCCACCGGCAGAAGACGGCAGTGACTTGCGGAAGAAAGAGTTCTGGGCCTCGCGCGACATCAGCTTCGAGCTGCGCCGGGGTGAATGCCTGGGTCTGATCGGCCACAACGGCGCCGGAAAAACCACCTTGCTCAAAATGCTCAATGGCCTGATCAAACCCGATCGCGGTCGCATCATGATGAAGGGTCGCGTCGGCGCGCTCATCGCTTTAGGCGCCGGGTTTAATCCCATTTTGACCGGACGCGAGAATATCTACGTCAACGGCAGCGTCCTCGGCCTGAGCAAAAGCGAGATCGACGCGAAGTTCGACGACATCGTCGACTTTTCCGGCATCCCGGAGTTTATCGACTCGCCGGTGCAGAACTACAGCTCTGGCATGCAGGTGCGCCTCGGCTTTGCTATCGCCTCCTCGCTCAGCCCGGACATCCTCCTCATCGACGAAGTCCTGGCGGTGGGCGACTTTGCCTTCCGCAACAAATGCCTGAAGCGGATTAAGGAGTATCTCCAGGAAGGCGGCTCCGCGATTTTCGTTTCCCACAACATGGCGCAGGTCCAATCCATCTGCACCAGTTGCCTGTATTTGGATCACGGCCAAATCAAAATGGCGGGCGATACGGTCAACTGCATCAACGCCTACAACGAAGACCTGCTCGGCGCGAACGAGAAATCCGGCACCAAGACCACCAATCCCGACATTGAACTGACCAGCAAGATCACCGGCCGGGACGGCGGCCCGTTGCGCTGCCTGGAACCGGCTCAGCTGACGATCGAGATCGATGCGGCCAAAGATTTGCCCACCTGCTACGCCTCGCTCGTCATCTTCAACCTGGAACAAAGCCAACGCCTGGCGACGATTACCTCTGAAGCCAGCAAGCAGACCTACCCCCTCAAGCATGGCCGCACCGTCATCACGGCGGAACTGGATAACTTTAACTTCATGGCGGGTCGGTACGCTATCCGTACCAATTTGATGGAAACGGAATCCGGCACCCGCATCGCCAACAAGGGTGCCGAAACCACGCCCGACTACTTCAACGTGGACCTCAGCGACAACGCGCTCGACTGCCAGCACCAGTCGCTCGGCGATTTGCTGAAGTTCGAGGCGCAATGGAAGTAAGCTCCCAACCTATTATACATGTCGCTCAAAGCCAAACTCTACGCCTGGGGCCGTCGGCAAGAGAAGTATGCCGCGCACCGCTGGGGCGTGGATCTCTGGCAAAAGCCGCCCCTGCCGTGGGCGGTCGAGCAGACCACCCTCGGGCTGGAACTGCAACGTGCGTTGACCCTGCGCTATCCTCGGGGCGAGCACCGCCCGGTGTTACTGCAAGCCATGCCCAAAGCAGCCGGCTCCTGGGTCAGTCTCCTCCTGGCCGAAAGCCTGGGGCGGTTCAAAGTCATGAAACTAGCGCTCAAGCAATGCCCCGCTCAAGAAGACGAAACCTGGGGCCCATTGCACGCCTACTTCACCGACATGACGAAACTTTCGCCCGAGGCGTTGCAGACGTACGAACACAAGCCCGTGTTGCTGCATGCCCATTTGGCGCCAACCGATGACAACCTCCGCCTCCTTCGCGAGCACGCCTACGAGCCGATCTACCTTTCCCGCGATTTGCGCGACATGCTGGTGAGCTGGTATTTCCACCTCGGGACGCTGGACAACGAGCTTGGCCAAACCGTGCAAGCGCTCCCTCAACCCGAAGGCCTCGATCTGGTGCTCGACCAATTCCTTGCCCCCTTCGCTCAGTTTCAGCAGCGCTGGGTTGACTTCTTTCAGACCCATTTCCCCCAACGCATTCTGACCTTCGAAGAGATACAGCAAGACCCCCTCTCGGCGCTCCGCCGAGTGGTAAACGATGTCGGCGCCTCCGTCTCCGACGCCCACCTGCGAGCGGTCCTGGCCAAGTACCAAAAACCTACCGCCAAGCACCAGAACCCCGACATCAAGGCCGACGCGACGAAGCTCCGTAAAGGCATCGTCGGTGACTGGAAGAACCAACTCACTCCTGCCCAGGCCGAGCGCATCGAAGCCGCGATGTAGACGCTCCCTTCTAAAGCAAAGCCATCACCTCATGTCCACGGCCAACCACATCATCCAAAACGGCATCCCCAAATGCGGGAACCTGTGGCTGTACAACATTCTGCAGCGCTTGCAGGCCGCCGCTGGCGTGCCGAAGAAGAGCTACATTCTCGACCATCCCGTCCACCCCGGGCTCAAGCAGATGGACTTGGACATTGATTACATCGCTGACATCGACGTGATCGACATCAAGGCCAAGCGCAGCTACGTCACCGTCCGGCAAACCTTTTGCGAACCCATTCTGGACCTCGCCGCCTACGCCCAACGCTGCAGCCTGGTTTGGTCGCATTCTCCCTGGGAGCCGGAGATGAGCCCGGAGGTCTACCGCCAGTTCGACAAGTTCGTCTACATCATCCGCGATCCTCGCGACGCGATGGTCTCCAAGTCTCACTTCGCTTTTACGCCCTACCGCCAGGCGATGTTTCCTCACAACTTTAAAGATACGAGCGACTGGTTAAACCAACGTCTCGACCACGTCATGCGCCAATGGTTTCAACACGTGAACGACCACCTGGTGCATGGCCAACAGCTTGGGATGTACGTCATCTTTTACGAGCGGCTGCTCCTGAACCTGGAAGAGGAAATCAGCAAACTCGCCCAGTACCTGGGCTTTGAGTTAAAGGCAGAGGTAATCGCCGACATCGCCGAACAAGTCACCGCCAAAAACATGAAGAAAGCGGCCCAGCACCACATCCGCAGCCACAAACTCGCGGGTTGGCGTCAATCGTTGACCGAAGCGCAAGTGGAACGCGTGAATGACATCGCCCGCGACTTGCTCACCCGACTCGGCTATGCCACCACCGCGGCCGAGTTTGATCCCGACCATCTCCCCAGCGTTGACTTAGCCACCTACCAAGCGATGACCGCTCCACCCCCGAAGCAAGCCTCCCTTCCTCGTCGGGTCGCCCGCAACCTCCGCAACCTCCTCAAATAGAATCGTCCTTTTTCCACCCACACGCATGAACGCCACTTCTGATTCCAACTCCTCTCTTTCTCCGGTTCTGGAAGAAATCCTGCAAGGCTGCACGATCAACCCCGACAACTTCCGCACCTACATGTCGGTGAATATCCCGCGCATCCAAGCCGACGTCGACTTCCTCACCCAGCACGTCAAACCGAGCGACCACGTGCTCGACATGGGCGCCGTCCCGCCGTTGATGGTCGCCCTGCTCAAGCAAAAGGGCTACGACAACCTCTGCGTTGCCGATCCCAACGCCTCTCTCTTCGAACCCTACTTCGCCAAGAAAAACATCACGTGGTGGGACCAAGACCTGACCGCGAACGAAGCCACGCCAGATCAACAATTCGACGTGGTTTGCATGAACGAAGTGCTCGAGCACCTGCCCGGCAACGTGCTCGCAACCTTAGGCAAAGTCGCCAGCTACGTGAAACCCGGCGGCATCCTGATGCTCACCACGCCCAACATCAACTCCTTCACCGGCTGGCTGTCACTGACGCTCTTTGATTCCGGCTTAGCCTCGAAGCCCTACGACCCCGTCGTGGCCCAATACAAGCGGCCGGAGAAAGAAGCCGGCTACTTTGGCCATTTGCGCGAGTACACCGCCCGGGAGGTAAAAAACCTGATGCTCGAGCTGGGCTTCGAACGCGTCGGCCGCACCGGCCAAGCAAGTTACTTACGCGTTGCGCCCGGCAAGGGTCGCGGCAAGGGGCTGACGCGCTGGAAGTACCGCGCCATGCGGTGGGCGGCCAAGCTGGAACGCCACTTCCCCAAACGCGCTCTCTTCGCCAAGTACCTCTTCCGCAAGAGCGATTCGCCCGCATGAGTCGCCTCGCCCACCAACCAAGTGACGATGACACCTGCCAGATCCTCTACCTCGGATTCATGGCCAGCAAACCCCTCTTTGTGCCCTACCACACCGCCCTCGCCGAAGCCCTGATGAAGCATCACGGCCTACGCTTCCTCGGTTTTGACCTGGCGACCAAGGGCGATGCGCCCGTGCCCTTTTTGGGCGAGTCCGCCTCCGGGGCCGAACTCCCCGGTCCGGCCGTACCGCTCCTCCGCCGCTTCTATCGAAAAGACAACGTCATTTTCCGGCAAGCGATGGCGATGGACCACTCTCACCGCGCTGCTGTCCGGCAGGTGGAAGCTGGGCTCTACAGCTTTCTGCAAAAATTTCTTCCCGCTTTGGCCCGCTTCCGCCCCCAGTTGCTCCTCGTCGGCCACCAATTTTCCGGCCCCTACTGGCTGGCGATCGACATCGCCCGCCGCCTCGGCATGCCCGCAGACCTCCAGACCGTAGATATCGTTGCCGTTCGCTTCGAGGGCGATGAAACCGTAAAGCGTCGACCAGAGCCCGTAGCCGTGCAGCGGCAGGATCACCTTGTCGAGGCTGCCGTCTTCCTTGCGCAGCAGGTAGACCGTGACGAATTTAGACTG
>CAWUJC010000097.1:0-7588 GCA_963922355.1 uncultured bacterium
AAATCTTCAGTAGCCTTGGGTATAGCCTAAGATGTCATTAATCAGATCCAGGAAAGTAATCACAAGTTTCGTACTTAAGGCTACATCACTACACCCCCACAGATCAAAGACTAAGCGACGTAAATGCGTTCATATAGCTGACTTAACACGTAAATGCGCAATATTATCCCCATAATGTCCACTATCACGCAAAAAGCGTTCTTTTTATTTCTGCAACCAACTAATACACAGCAGCTTATACTTACCCTAGGCCAAATCTCCCCTTAGCCTTCATGAACGAGAAGGAAACCTTGAACCGCTATGTATGGTGCTACGCTTAGGTCCGCGACAACTGAGTTTTATTAGCGTTTTTCTGTCTTGGTCTATGCCCCGTATTGATACAATTCTATGTCCGACCTCTGCACAAGACGTTCAACCTGCACATGCTGCACAGCGTTGCTTCCCAGAGAAGCGTGTTGAAATCAGGTTTTCCCTCGGGAGCACCAAGTGGGCTCGTAACCTGAAGGTCATTCCTGGAGTTTTTTGAACCTCATACACCGCGTCAAACAGAGCGAAATCCAACATTTTGCTGACACGTACTTGCTTACATTGCGAGGCAAACTTTCTGACTACGGATCAGGAGGCCATAGGTTCGAATCCTATAGGGCCCACTAGGGAAAAGAGAGCTGCTTATTATGTCGCAGCCCGTGCGCCGAGCCAAATAGACATCATCGTCTCCTAGGCCTGACGTGAGCCTCGACCAAGACTTCTCTTAGGAGGGAAAAACGCTCCCGACATCGATGGCCAAAGCTGTCTCGAAAAGCCCGCCGTACATCAGGCCAAAGAGCTTCTCGCCGCGCGAATTCATGTTGGTGCAATTGGAGCTAAAAAAGACGTAGAGGCAGATCAGATTCAAGGCCCCTAAGCGCGTATCGTGCTGCGCGTCTTCCCAGGAATAATCTTCGACGCCGGCTTGCAGCAAAGCGTCATACCAGACGCGAATAACGTCCCATTCGTGGCCCCGCCGCTCTTCCGGCAGTTCACTACCAGCCGCCAGACGAATCGGATCCATCGCGCCCACCGAGCGGCAAGCCAACTGCCAGTCCACGATGACGATTTCCTGATTCGTTCCGGGCTCGCCAAAAATCAGATTATCTTCCCGCAGATCATAGTGCGCGATGGTGAAAGGCCGTTGCGCCGTAGTTTCTTGGAGCCAAGTCGCATGGGGAACGAGCCGTCTCGCCAGAGCAATGCCTTCTGGACTGACGACATCAGCAAAATTCTTTTCAAAATCGATGACCCGCTCCGCGTACAGCTCCCGCGTATCATTGATCTGCGGCATCCAGTCCAAGGCCGGACTGTTCCAATAGGTTGCCTGAATCTGCGCCAGCGTCTGCGCCGTCCGATGGATCAGCGGCGCGTGCATCTGCTCAATCTGATTCCCGGGATGCAAATGGCAGAGGTCCTCCATCAAAATATACTGAGAAGGCCCGCCCCGATAAGACGCATAGACACGCGGCACGCCGTCGCCCAAGCGGGGCGAAAGCCGTTCGTAAAACTGGATCTCGCGATCAAACGCGCTGAAGAACTCCCCAAGTTCACGGAAACCTTCGTCCAAAGGTTCGAGCTTGAGCACGGCGGACTTCGGCGCGGCTCCGCGCTCCCCTTCGTAGGTCAACTCCAGCCGAGCGGTGATGCTGAGATAGCCTTGGCCTTCCCCAATCCGGTGGCGGCGTACTTCCACCACCCGGCCGTTGCTCAAGAGGCCAAATTCCTGCAAAAGGCCGGTCATCCATTCCGGCGTAACCTCCTCTAAAGTCGCGGGATGAAGGGCCTCCGGCATAGGACCTGAACCTAATCTTCGGCACCTCTTGGTCAAGCGGAATGCAGGCTAGGCAAACGCCTAGTCTTCCAAGTCCACCCACCAAGGGCTGAGCCAAACGCAATGGCCATCTGCTTGTTTTGCCCGAACATAATAGTAGACGTCTTCCACGGGTCGCTCCGGTCGATCATCGACCCACTCGCCCAGGAAGTCGCATGATTCACCCTCCATGGCAAAGTCGTGGATGACATGCCCAAAGGACAGAAGCTGCACCTTGCTCCATGGCGCCGTGCCACGAAGCTGGACGCAGAACTTCCGCTTGGCGTTGGGATCTAGCTGAAGTTCAGAACCAATCAGGTGGTCATTCAGTGTCGCGTGAGCCACGACCCGGGCGCCTGTCGTCGCATAGCAATGCCGTGCGTGCAGGGCCTCAAAGATAGCCTGGCGAGAATGGTGGCGCGCGATCACGCCGGTCACGCCGCCGACCGCACCTTCATCGCCCTCCAACGTGGGCCATCCGTGGTGATTATCCGTCCCGCCGATAAAGCCGATGCGATGCCCTCGAGCCAGGGCCGTTTGCGCACTGCCGCCCAAACCGCCCTGCCTGCGATGCCAAAACGGTGGCTGCCATTCAGGGTCTGGCACCTCAGATTCAAAAGCGCCGCGTTGCTGGTTGATTTCGATCAGCCGCAAGTGCTGTGGAAAGGGCTGCGAGGGCCAACGGTAAGCCGTCCAGTAGCTGCGACCGTCTTCCCGAACCATGCTTCCTTCGTTGCCCATGTTGGTGTGATGAGGAATGACCAGAGCAGGACGTTCACCGATCAAAGCCATGAGTTCCTCGGTCGCATAGCGATTGGGAATGCTGCGCAAGACCTCGTTGAAACCCGCCGCGAAGTCATCGGCGAAGTCCGCCAACGCCGCAAAACTCGGCATGTAGATATTGCAATGGCCGTAGCGGCGACTGAGTTCAAAGCCGGGCAGGGTGCAGAAGCTCCCCGCCTCTTCGGCCGCTTCGCAGAGTTTGGCTTGGTCGCGCACGGTGGAGCGCCCATAGTCCCCTTCATTCAAAGCGTGATCAGCCGGCCCGACAAAATCCAACCCCAACTCCTCGCGAGACGACGCTAAAGCGCGTTCCAGCGGGCGCTGGCCATCGGTACTAAAAGCCGTGTGCCAATGGATGTCGCCGAAAAAAACGCGGTTCCCATCGGCAAGTTGCGGTAGCGGATTTGCCCGCGCCGCCCAGCCAGAGTCCGTCACCACCTCAAGGCAACCCGTCATCTTCTCCTCCACGGATACCCGCGCTGCACCATTGGCAAGGTCGAGCACCCCACCCCCCAAGCTCTCGGGCAAGGACGCCGTTAAGTCCTGAGTCGGCGCCGTAATGCCGTTTTGATCGACAGCACGAACGTAGAGATCGCCGTTGAATTTGCGAGTCGCCTGCACACCCACGGCCTCCGCTGGTCCGAGGTAGATGGTGGCCACCGGCGCCAGATCATGAAACGTAAAGCGACAGGGGTTGGCTTCGAATTCAACTTCGTC
Organism: uncultured bacterium; assembly: GCA_963922355.1. Lineage (GTDB taxonomy): Bacteria > Verrucomicrobiota > Verrucomicrobiia > Methylacidiphilales > UBA1321 > CAWUJC01. The sequence goes on from CAWUJC010000097.1 coordinate 3,341, forward strand.
GATCCGAGCTACCCGGAGATCCCACTCGGTATCGCCCCCGTTGGTGATGATCTCTCCCCAAGGCGCTAACTGGACCTCCAAAGTGGAGCCCGCTGGCAAGGTTTGCCGCACCTCGATTTCGGCCACGCTGCGCTTCCCTCCGTGGCGAGCCACAGCATCCCCGTCTCGCTTTGCGATCCAAGCCGCCGCCAAGTCCTCTCGGTCTGGTGAATAAATGGTCAGCCCGTCCAAACGACAGGAAAAGAAGAGTCGAAAAGAAGCGGAACAAAGATGGAAGGTCGTGGCCGCTGGCACGTCCTGATCAAGAGTTAGCACCACCGGAGGCAGGGTGGAAGCACGGTGAGAAAGAGAGAGCGTTGGCGTGGTCATTTTCAATTCATTCGCTTTTTTGTCACCTTAAATGAAGAAACCCCGAGGCTGAATAACCTCTTTGACAATAGACTTTGCATTTTTGATAATTTCACATGGTCGACTACATCCAAGGTGTTCAAGTTCTGCACGCCCAACAATTGTACCGCCATCACTTCCAGACCCATTGGCGCGGCTACGGGCATTTTTGCTTCTTGCTCATCACGGAGGGCACCATCTATCTCCAGCAAAAAGGCGGCCCGCGGTATGAATTCTCCGGCCCCGCAGCCTTCTGGCTCCATCCGCGCCACGAGTACTTTTACGGCACCATTCGTAAAGACCGGGCGTGGACGCACTACTTCGCTGCCTTTACCGGCCCCAAAGCTGCCGCACTGATGGAGAGCGGCTTCCTGCAACTCAACTCGAAATCGTTCTCCACCCACGTTGATCTGCGCTATGCCGAGTCGCTTTTCCAAGACATGATCGAACTCATCGAACAAGATGCGCCATTCCAGGATCGCGCCTGCTTGGCCCGGATGGAAGCCTATCTGCTGCATCTTCTGGAGCGCCGGGCACCCGCTCCCACCTCATCTGCCTATCACCAAGAAATCCTCGAGCTCACGGCTTCACTCCGAAGCAACCCGACTGAAGAAGTGGATTTCGCCGCGTGGGCTCGCCGCCACGGGATGTCGTACAGCAACTTGCGGCTGCAATTTCGCCGCGTGATGCGTACGTCGCCGCAGCGCTACCAAGACCGCGTTCGCTTTCATTGGGCCCGCCAGCAACTCTTAAGCACGGCGACGCCCATCCAGGAAATTGGCTACCAACTCGGGTATGAAAATCCCTCGATCTTCTCCCGCGCCTTCCGTCGCCACTTCCACATCTCGGCCCAAGAGTTGCGCCGCTTGCAGCAAGCCAACTAGCTCGCCGATGCCGTTCCACCGGTCACGCGCCCTGGGGATAGCCTTGACCCTGTCTGGTATCCATGGTTTAAGTCCCGTTCACTCAACGGGATTGCCATGAAGAAGTTTGCCATTTACGCCGTCCAGCGCAGCGGATCCACCCTGCTGGTTTCGATGCTCAACCAGATCCCTAAAGTGGTCTGTCATTTTGAGGTCTTTCACCCGAGCAACATCGGCTTGCGCGACGACAAATTTGAAAAGATGGGCGTTGAGCGCTTCACCATGGACAAGCGCGACAACAACATCCAGGGCTTCTACGACGAGTTGTTCAACGAACCAGATGACCACACCGTAGGTCTCAAATTTTTTCCCGATCACAACGAGTGGGCGCTGACCAAAACCTTGATGGATCCCAGCATCAAGAAAATCATTCTGCGCCGTCACCGCCCGTCGAGTTACATCTCCTCTCTGCAGGGCCGGGTCTCTAACGTCTGGATGATTGCCCCGGGTGGCAAGGACGAGGAGGCGATCAAGAAGATCCGTCGCCAGTCGAACAAGAAAGTCTACTTCGACCGCGTTGAATTCCTTCGCTACCAGGACAAGCTGGATTACTTCTACCAGTTCGTGGAAAACACCCTCAAGTTCTCCGGGCAGGATTGCCTGAAGCTGACTTACGGCGAGCTCCAGGAAGCCAACATCACGGACCGGCTTTGCGATTTCCTGGAACTGCCACGGATCAAGGTCGACCCGAAGGCGCTGCCCGTGAAGCAGCATCCGGGTCCGCTCACCAATCGCCTGATCAATCCCGGCTCTTTGGAAGAATTTATCACCGAAGGCAGCGACAAGGGATTCGCCACGATCAACGGCATGCGCATTGAAACTGCCTCGGACTACTACACCCCGGCCGAACGTAAAAGCATGCGCGAGGGCAGCTTCCAGCAGGACGAAGCCGCTTGCTTGCTCAAGACGCTAGTTCAAGAAGAGAGCTTCATGCAGTGGGGCGGCGGCGTCGGCTATCTCGCCAGCTTGGCATCCGACACCCACCATTGCCGCGAAAAAACGGTGGTCGACGCCAACCCTTACGGCAGCGCCGTCATCGCGAAAACCTTGCACCTGAATTACGCCAAGGCGCACATCATTAATGGCGTCCTGACCAACGACGAGGTCGACAAACAAACGGTGCCGTTCTACGAACGCTCCATCCTCTCCCAGGGCTCCCTCCACCACCAACCGGCCTACCAAAAGAAGATGGAAGTGCCGCTGACCAACGCGACGAAGCTCCTGCAACAAAAAGAACCCACCTTTCTCGTCTGCGACCTCCAGGGACAGGAATTCACCCTCTTCCCTGGTGTGGATTTCGGCACGGTCAAAACGCTGATGGTAACGGTGAAGGAGGACCCCTCACTCAACCACACCAAAGTGGTGCTCCGCCAAATTTTGACCGAGAAAGGCTTCCAGCCTGATGACGAAGCCGGCCAGGGCAAGGTCCTCGTCTTCCGGAAGGCAGCCTAAGCTGCCCCGAGCTTAGCTCCGCCAACGGCGCGCCTTCTTGTCCTTCGGCACCCAACCACCGTCCTTGGCCTTGCGCTCCAGGAGATAAGAAACCACGCCGTCTCCGTTCGTTACCGCCGAGCGCAACACCCGATTTAAAATCCGCGCGCGGTGCTGGTTGACCAAGTTTTGCTTGGCCAGGGAATTCGCCAACCCGGCGTCGTCCGCCGCAGGACGTGAGTGATGCCGCGCCAGGGGTTCGGGCAGCGTAAACAAGTCTCCATGCTGCAACAGCCGGAGGTGAAAATCCCAATCTCCGCAAACGGGGAAGCTCTCGTCGAAGTAACCGATGGCATCGTGCACCTCACGTCGGTAGAGCAACGCGATCGGCTGAAAGGCATTGCAGTAGAGCACCTCAAGGAGAGTCACCATCGGCGGACATTTTTTGGTCGTCTTCACCGTCACCCATTCCTCGCCCACCTGCTTTTCCTCCACCTTCTCGCGGCCGGAAACCGCTCCGAGAAAAGCTGGGTTTTCATCCAAGACGGCGACCATTTTCTCCAAGAACTCCGGCTTCCAGGTGTCATCGTCATCGTGGATGGCCACATAGGCAGAAGAAGAATTGCGGATGCCGTGGTTCGAGGCCGCTTCCATCCCGGTGGATGCGGTGCGATGCAAGGCTTCGGCGGAGAGCCCCTGTTCCCGCGCCGCTTGCACGACTTCGTCGACCGGGCCGGGGGCGCCCGCATCATTCACGATCACCCAATGGAAATCGCGAAACGTCTGGTCCGCCACACTCGCCAACGCGCGGCGCAAAAAATACGGGCGGTCTTTGGTCCGGGTAATGACGGCTACTTGGGGCATCCAACCTCCAACGTAGCGCGCTCTCGGCTCGCTCCACCATCAAATTTTTACACCTGCTTAAACGGCAACACCACGCAATCCCACTAGTTCCTGGCTTGACAGATCAGCGCCCACGCGAAAACGTGCCCCACGCGTTACCCATCTACCGAGATAGTTTGGGCGTCAATTTTATCGAAAACCGATTGCTGCCGTGCCATAAGCTGACGTCCTCGCCATGCCCTCCCCCTTCGTCACTATCAGCCGCAATACCAGCTCGGCGTATCGTCTCCTCAAAAAGGAGATTCTGACGCGTCGCCATGGGGCGGACTTGGAGTTGATCTCGGACCGGACCAAATCCATCCGCAAAAACGACTTACTGGCCTTCCTCCCGGCGCGAAACGAAGGCATCCGCCTGCCCTACTTTCTGGAGTACTACCGACAGCTAGGCGTGAAGCACTTTCTCTACATCGACAACGGCTCCACCGACGGTTCGGTCGACTACCTGAAGAAAGAGAAGGACTGCTCGGTGTGGTATACCGAGGCGAGCTACCGGAAATCCAAGTTTGCGGTGCACTGGCTCAACTACCTGCTTTGCAAATACGGTTCCGGCCATTGGTGCCTCACGCTCGACCCGGATGAATTCCTCGTCATCCCGTACGCCGAG
>CAWUJC010000098.1:0-7576 GCA_963922355.1 uncultured bacterium
GCATTCCGGGCGCCAGGCCCGCTCGGCGGTGGATATGCTTTGCGCTCAGATTGAACGGAACGAGCGGGGCCTGCCTCCCTTCCCCAAGTTTATGCACATCAAAGGTGAGTGGCGAGATGGCTGGACTGCTCCAGGTAAGTAGTGGTTTTTACTAATCGGATACGAGAGACTCTGCTTCCGACGCCACATAGGTTCGTACCGAACCCGATCAGGTTTTTCCCTGGTTGAGCAGTTACTCAAAAGAGCAGGAGTCGAGTGAGGAACCACTAGTGTTGTCCGCGTCTGTGGGAAGGCAACTCAGGCTAACGTTGCCTGGTGAACATAAAGACTTGAGCGTGTCTTGTTAAACTTGATGCGCAACGGGGTACTTCTAAAAGGCCAAACCAAATTTCATGATGGTGAGGAAGAACAAACATAAAGAAAAACCTCCTACACTCACCAACTATGAAAAAAGCTATTCTGTCCCTCTCAGTGTTCCTTGGAATGACATGGAGTGCCTCAGCGCAATCGCTCTTTGTCGATTTTAATGACTACACGGTCAACGCACCGACATCCTACCCAGATGATTTCAATGTGGGCTCTGGTACAGGCTTTAACTTTACTCCGCCTCGCACAGGTATCGGCCTGAATGGATCTATCGGGGTACAGGGTAGTCTGTTTTTTACCGGCTTTTCTGGCACACAAGTCAACGGCCCTATTTCACTCGATACGTCGTCTGATTTTACCCTGACCAATTCTGTCTACATCAACACCAAATCGGCGGCTGATGCCAGCAATAATCGTGACATCATCAGCCTTGGCTTTACCAATGTGGCAACGCAGACAAGTCCCTCGAATTATGCAGGTTACACCAACGACTTTGTCAACGCGGGTGTCCGCATCACGACCGCCAGTACGTTTGGTTTCCAGTTTACGGGAACTAATGCAAATGGCTCGTTTATTGGGCTCGGCGCGACGGGAAATTTGTCTGCTGATACCTGGTATCTCTTCACGACGGATTTCACCTATGACAGTGTTAACGATGAGTGGGATATTACGCGTCGCTTACAAGAAACAGATAGCTCTGGTGTCATCATTGGCAGTGGGCTCGACGTGAGTGATGTCTTCACACTATCGAATCCTTTTGGGCCTAACCCCACGAACATCTACGGTCTCTTTGCCGGTTCTGGCGGTGATAATGCAGGGATCGCAGCTTACGACAATTTAACGCTGTCGATTCCCGAGCCGACATCCGGGGCACTTATTCTGGGCTCGTTTGCGCTCTTGGCCTTGCGCCGGCGTTCTTCATAACATGCGCCTTGATACGATTGAGAAATGAGGTTGAGAGGAGAGGAGGGGGATGTGAAAGCACCCTCTCCTCTCTAACCAATTTTATGAAAAAAATCTCCTTTATCTTCTTTGCCGCAGTCGTGTTTTTGGCTGGTTCGCTCGCCGCCCAGGCAGAAGTCATCATCAAGCAGGATTTCGAGGCCGGTACGGTTCCTCAAGGGCCAAACCCAAAGTGGTACAAGTATGGTGATCACTTTATTGGCCTAGCCAGCGAAGAGGATTATCCGATCGCCGGCGGAGCCAGCAAAGGCAGCGAATCCGCCATCGTCATCACGGGTGGCGACGATGATCCCCATGGTTGGCAGCCTGCCGCCGATTTTGTGCTCCCCGATATCGAAGGAGGCTACCTGAGAATTGCCTTCAAGATTCGCAACGGTTCGCCCGAATCGGCGCTTTGCCTCTTTCAAATTTGGGGGGTAACCGGAGAGGAGCAGGAAAGCCTTTATCAAAGCTTGTGGTTTGATTCGGGCTTTGTGCGGGCCAGCGGAACAGATCAGTATATGTTTAAGCAAGTTACCTCGGGTGAATCTAGTGACTGGCATGAAGTCATCTGGACGATACCACTTCCGGGAACCGAGGGGGTTGCCTCCTTAGAGATGGATGGGGATTCGCAAGGCGAGTTTGTCGAGTCACCTCCGGAAGGTTTTGAGAGGCTAAACCGCTTCCGCTTCTTTCTGCAGGGAAATAAAGCAAGTGACGTGCAGTTTGCCATTGATGACTTGGTGATTGAGAGGGTGATGAAGCCCTAAACCACGAATTGAATGCAACATGTTAACATCGTGAACACGTTACAGGGAATCTTGTGGTGGTAATTTCGGGATGGGTGTCGATCTAAGAAACTCATTCGTGTACTGAACGCCAAGGTGCTGATCAAGCCAGGCATCCAATAATTTCAAGTTAAGATGACACTCAATTTCAACGTTCGAGAGCACCTGAATCCGCGGCGCCTAACCATCGCCATGTGGGACTACTCATGGCTCAACGCGCATTATCCTTCCGGAAGTTTTCAAGACTTTGACCAAGTAACCGATGAGCTGCTTGAACGTGGGTTCAATACCGTGCGGATAGAAGCTTTCCCCTGGGTCATTGGTCAACTCAAGAGTTTTGAAGAGCGAACAACCGTGGTCGGAGATCCTTTGTCTACATGGGGGCATAGCGATAAGGATCGAGAACACGCGGTCGCGGAAGAATTGGCCGAATTCATGACGTTGACCAAGCAGAAAGGGATCTACGTCATTCTTTCAACCTGGGGGCGCACTCACCCAGAGTATTCACGTAGAGATCCCGAGCAGTTTGTCGCGGTGTGGGAGAAGACGTTGGCTTTTCTGGCGGAACGAGACCTCCTCTCTCATGTTCTCTACATTGATCTCGATCAGGAGTTTCCGTTCTTCAGTGCTTATCGCCCAAAGCTCGACCTTTTGGGAGGTAAGGTCACCACTTCTAGTGGGCTTGTCGATGCCATGGAGGATGCGGGTCAGCAAGCGGCGACCAACGGGCTGAGCTGGAACCAAGCACAACTGGACTTTGTCAGCAATTTGATGAACGACGCGACGAAGTATTTACAGAAACTATATCCAGATCAGCGATTTACCTTCTCTCTAACTGGCTATTGGGACGAATGTCGCTCCCTTGGATTAAGGTGTTTCGATGTGCTGGAATTACATTTTTGGATGAGTGATCGATTCTCGCATCGTTCCGGTTGGGGTGAGCTTTCCAAAGATCGTGGCGAGCAGCCTTTTATAGAATTTGAGAAGAGCGTCCATCGAACGCTGTCGGCGATTCGTCCGATGCTTCTAGCCGAAATGCATCAAAAATTGAGAAAGGCAGCCGCATGGAGCGATGAGATTTGCGTGCCGCTGACGACGACTGAAGGCTGGGGGCCCTGGTGGCACATGGAGCATCCGGATTTAAGCTGGGGTTGGATGAGAGAATGGTGTGCCGAGTGCAGTGCTCTCGCGGCTCAATATGGCATGTGGGGCAGTACGCCCTGGAATTTTTCACACCCTTATTGGGAAAACTGGCGCGATGTGGATTGGTATCGTGAAGTTAACCATACTTTCATGAATAATTAGACTTATTTGTAGATAAGAATCGTTTGATAAAGCAGTAGAGTCACGAATTCCAGAAACTTCATCCCCACAGAAAATTCTATATAAAAAGTTACCTTAAAATTTATGAATAATCCAATATCTAAGATCATTGTTTGCTTGCTGCTAACGTTCAGTCTTTCAGCTTGTGCGGATGAACCTTCAAATAAGGTGCCTGTAGAGCCTGAAGTAGAAGTGTCCGTTCAAGAGTATGTGCCTTATCAATCCGAGGAAGTGCAGAGCGTCCAAGACATGGCCGAAGGGCAGTACATTCTCAACACGGACTGGGGCGATCCCAGTATCATGAAACCGATCAATGACACCGACAATAAGTTCGGCTCCTCCATCACGGGTGTTTTTCCCGAGGAAGAGTGGGTTGAGAATTCCGACTGGGGCAAGGTTAACTTGGAATATGAGATCGTTACTGTCGACGGGATGAGCTATCTGCAAATGACCAGCAAAAAGCTTTCGCCGAACTCCCGAGTCCTTGGTCAGTTCAGCGCTAGAAGAACGCTCCCAACCACAGGAGAAAAAAGTCTCTATAAGATTGATGCCCTCATCAAGGGTCCTCCGGGAGCCCAATACCAATACCGTTTTGGAGGTAAAATTATTGAAGGGAGCTTTCCGGCCGGTTTTGGCTGGGAACACATCAAAAAGAAATTTGTTCTCCCTCCGGGGAAGAAGGGGTTCTTGCTCTCATTTCCTGCTTCAATTGACTCGGGTGTCTATGGAATCAAGCACATCAAAATAGAAGAGATCCCGCTTTCTTCGCTTGAGAAAGCAACACAGGAGCTCTACGCGGATGGCTACCCGGCCAACCTCTTGCGCACGACGAGCTTCCCGTTAGGGCGCCCCTCCAGCATGTCTTTCCGCGGCGGTGAGATCATGCAATCCATGTTTTGGGCGCACAGTGCGCCTGATCCGGACGAAGCGAGCGGACCTTCTGGTGTTCCCACCTTCAAAATCTGGCATGACTGCGAAGACGACGAGCGGTTTGGCTCTTGGTTCAAAGGGAACTTCATCAAGGGCGTCGAAATGTTCTCACCACCCTTTCAGGTTCCGGATGGTAATTCTCCCCATGTCTTCAGCGTCTACCTCAAGGGTAAAGGCAAGGTCACGGCAGATGTGCAACAGAACTGGGTAGCAAAAAGCAAGCCCGTCACCGTGACCCTTGATGGTTCGGATGAGTGGAAGCGGTTGGTGATCCCTTGGCAGCCCGAGATGATGGCGCACCCGCCCTATTCCGTTCGCTTCTTAATCGACATGAAGAAAGGGGATAAGATCTGGTTTGACGCCATGCAGGTCGAAAGAGGTACTGAGGCAACTCCGTACAAAATCGGGATGGATGCCGAAGTGCAGATCGCGGTCGAGCAGTATGATACTCGTATTCAGTTCACCGAAGATCCTGATGAAATCCAATGGGCAGTAACAGGCGACTTCAAGGGAGGCAAGCTCCACATCAACGTCGAAGACGTCTACGGCGACAGTTGGTCGCTTAAACCAATCCCGCTCGACGGCGACGGGAAGCTCATGACCGGAACAGCGAACTTTGCCAAAACCAAAGAGACGCGCCCCCACAACATTTACCGGATAGAAGCCTACATTACGAGGGATGGCAAACGGATCAGCCCTTTCGACGAACGGACCATTGCCCGCTTGATGAAGCCACGTTATTACGGGAAGAGGCATCCCGATTCTCGTTTCGGTACTCATGTGTCAAAAATGAAGTATCAGGGACTTCAAGCGAAGTATCTTGGATTTAATTGGATACGCAATTGGCAGGAGTCTACATGGTCTGACTTTGAGAGATATGAAGGCCAATTCGGCAATGAATTTCTCAAGGAATACACCGAATGGTGCATTAATGAAGTGGGTTTCGATCAACTTCCGATATTGATTCGCCCCCCTCTTTGGGCCCGCAATAATGATGGCCCCCAAACCCACAGGCATAATGTTGACAAATTGCCCAAAGAAGGACTGTTTGGGAACTATGTTAAGGAACTCGTGAGTTGGTATGAGAAGCATTTCCCAGATTACCTAGCGTCTGTGGAAGTCTGGAATGAGCCCTACCATCCGGAAGTCTACTTCGGCTTCAAAGGCGCAGATCATAACGTCGAAAACACCACCAAGACAGTTGTCCGCCTCCACAAAGAAGCCTACGAGGCAGTCAAATCCGTCAATCCAGACATCGAAGTGATGGGAATCTCCGGCACGTTAGCCCCGGCCTATCGAGATTATATCGAAGCGTTCATGGATTCTGACGCCATGAACTACATGGATAATATCGCCTACCACAACTATACCTTCATGAAGGGAACGCCCGACTCCTACATTTTCAAACAAAAGAAGGATCTCTTTGATGACGTCATCATGCCCAATACCGGCAAGCGACCTGTTCTCGATATGACGGAGGGAAGTCCCATCCCGAGAATGGTCGGGCATGGGCTGATCAAACACGCGCTGCAATGGACGCCTTCCGAACAGGATTGGACTCCGCTCTCAGACCGCGTGCACCGCTACTACCTTGCCTCCTTTATGACGGGTACCCGTCGCGTCTATTACTATCAGATGGGCAGCTACGGCCATACCTATGGGGATGATCTCCGCGGCTTTCGCTCACTGAATGATGAGTTTCTCAACATCCACCCGACCGGACTGGCTCAAGCGGTTTCCGCCTGGTATCTGGAAGACACCGTTGCCGAGAAAACCGTCGAGGTGAAAGATGGCCTCTGGGCCTTCTACTTTACCGATCCGGTCAATAATCGCGTGGTTTGCGGACTGATGCCAGACCCGGCGAAGCCAGTTGCTCCTTACACTCTCGATTTTGAGGAAGACATCGAAGTGGTTGATCTCTATGGAAATCCTATTCGGGGTGAGCAGATGGGCGAGACCGTGGTCTTCCTCAACTGGGACGGCGGCACTTTAGAGCAGCTCGAAAAGGCTGTGATGAAGAAATAGCCACTCAAGCTGAATGTGATAGACGATAAAATTCGTTCCATTCGGCGCCCTTTAGCGACGCGCTTTACCTGTTTGGCGCAATTCTATCAGGTCCCGCTTGAAGTTCACCTCGGTATCCAACTCCAGCCGCTTATCCATGGAGAGCTCATTCCATTTCACTCCGGTGAGAGCACCTTCCATGGCATAGAGTAAATTCAAGCTGGGCTGAAGACCAGCTTCTCGCACCAAATTGAAGGCCTGGACGGCTCCAATCCGTCGCAGATCGCTCTCTTGATGAATATCCACCATGGCCAGCATCTGGGCGGAGGCAGGGCCCAGGTTTGGTAGCTTTGCGATTGGTAAATTTGGCGAGGGCATCCTCTTGATATTAGGTCTTAGTCGTTGTTCATCAATCTATTATGAAGACGAGTTTAGTTAGCGCAATAAGGTTAGGGAAATGGGCTCAGTTACTGCTGCAAATCTCTTCATCTAAAATTCATCTAACTGTGCTGGAGTTATTTTATGAAGCTTACCCCATCTCGCCTTAGCTTTTCTCTCACCACCTTGTTTCTTGCCATCCAACTGCCTGCTCTGGCGTTGGATATCGTCGTCGATAGCGCGACCGATGATGGTTCTGGAACCACCTTACGTGAAGCCATCGAGCAAGTGAACGCCGCGGGTGGCGGCGGGCATACGATCACGTTTGACTCCAGTCTGGCGGGAGAGACCATCACCTGGACGAGCAATCCCGTCCTCATCACTGCCGGGGTGAGTATCGACGGCAGCGGGGCGAGCGGCCTGACGGTGAGCGGCGGGGACACCTATCGCGTTTTCTTCGTTGATGCGGAATCCGAGTCCGTTGCGATTTCCAATCTGACCATTGCGGACGGCCAAGCCACGGGTGGGACCGGTGGTACGTATACCCAAGGCGGCGGCGGCGGGATGGGCGCGGGTGGTGGCTTGTTCGTCAACCAGGGTGATGTTTCGCTCAGTAGTGTGACGTTCTCTGATAACGGCGCAACCGGCGGTACGGGCGGGGAAGGTTTAAGCACCAGCGTAGCTTCCTTTTATCAAGGTGGTGCTGGTGGCGGTGGTTTGCACGGAGATGGTGGAAGCGCCACCTCTGCGGATTCTTTACAAGGGGGCAGCGGCGGCGGCGGTTTCTACGGAGACGGCGGCATTCCCGTTATTGACGGTTTACTTGCCGAAGGCGGCGGCGCTGG
>CAWUJC010000099.1:0-7563 GCA_963922355.1 uncultured bacterium
ACTCGCGCGCATTATCACCCGTTAGTGTAAAGCCGGCCCACCAACTTGCCGGATTTACGCCGCCTTCGGCCTGGGGAATCAAGTACTCTCCGCACACTTCAGTCTCGGAGCGGAAGACATCGCCCCGATCCCAGCGTGCTTGCCAGCGGCTGATGGTCGCATCCAAATCGACTTCGTAACGAAACTCTTTTGTTGTGGTCCGAGACTTATAGTCGGCCGATGCCTCGGGCGGTATGGCGGTGATCGAGACCGAGCGCAGCGCGGCCCGAAGAGCCGTCGTACGAGTAATGTGGCTGAAAGGGACCAAACGCTGGTTCAGGTTGACCCTCCCTTGCGCACTGGCGACATCCGAAAAAGGAAATGGCCGACTAACCGGAATGGTAAACAAATCCAGCCAAAGGTAATCCGGCGGCTGAGCCAAGCCGGGGTGGCTACTCCCCGCTGCCGGATGTGGGCAAAAGACCAAGGTCTCCCAGTCTCGATCCGCGCCACGGTTGAGCGCCCCCAAGACCACCGGCGAAGCCACCTGCCGCGCAGCAAAGCCCAAGGATGTACTGATCACCAAACCCTGAGTGGGATCGAGATAAGGGACATCGCGTCGCCCCGCCCGGAAACCCTCGTCGCTTTTCCGGCTCCAAGGTCCATCGGGAAAAATGCCCATCCCGTTTTCCCAATCCCCCGGTGCCTGGCCAAAGTTAGCGGGAAGGTTCGGCACCACACCCGGCGCGTAGGCTACATTTTTGACGAATCCCCCCGGCAAGGCTGGGGCGTAGTAGGCATCCGCAGATCGAAGCAGAGAGGAAACGTGTCGCGGTGTCGACACCTCATGGTAGTCCAACTGGCCGGGAGCAAACTGCGCGGCATCCACGACCCGTTGACGCAGAAGAATTCGAAGATCACGCTGGCTCTCAACCGAGCGAACCAAATCACTGGCAAAGAAATCAGGATCATCGCGGTCAATGGTCCCTGAATACCGTTCCTGGAAAGAAACTTGGGAATCACCATCCTGATCCAAACCCGCATCCATGGTCGGCACTACCCATTGCTTGCTCAGATTCGTAGAAGAACTCGGGCTGGGGAAGGCAATCGTCAGTTCCTGATAGGACTGGAGCGTTTCATCCGCCAAGGGCACGGAAAGCGTGAGGTGGAACTCACCTCCCTCAAAGATAAACTGCGGCCCGGCCGAAACATCCAGCCCCTCAAAAATAAATGGGTAGACCTTACGCTTATCGCTGTTCGCTTGCTGCTTGCCATGCAGGGTCGCTACCCAGCTAAGCACCCCACTTTCCAGCTTTTCACCGCTCGGCCAGGAGGGGTTCTCACGGTCCACCGGCAAGTGGTTCACCGCCGTTGGCGGAGTGGTCGAGCTACCTGTCAGCGACAACGCCGTTCCGTTAACCGTGGGTGTCTTGGTCGGATCCGTCTCCAACGTGATGGCCATATCAGGTTGTAAGGCCGGGTATCCCTGACCAGGAAACTGTAATTCCAGGAGCAGGACGGCTGTCATTTTCACCGTGTCCCCAGTCGTCGCATCGATCTCGGCTCCATAAAAGTGGAGCGCAGCTTCCGTCACTGTGGGCACTCGACCCAGGCCGCGTACGTCTTCGGAATTCACCGTCCAACTAGTGGGCAAGACTTGACCGACGCCAGCTCCCGTCGACTCAGTAAAACTTGGCGGCCACGACGTCGCGGGATCCTGCCGCCCAGCACTTTGGATCGTGCGGACATGGTCATAAATCCCCGCTAAGACATAGTCCCTGTCCCGTAAGCCAAATTTCCCCGAGAGGCTGCCGCCAGGAAAGCCCGGTGGGTCGAGCTCGGTCATCTGCCGCAAATAGTCCAGCACCAGGACGTTCTGCGAGAGATCCGTTGCTTCATTTTCGGCCCAGGCATGCTTTCGGTGAAAAGAAAAAGACGCCGGAGACGTGGTGGGTAGTCGACTCAACACCTCGAACTCATGTTCTTCCGCGCGACGACGACTTGGGTCCGCCTGCAAAGGCCAAAGACTGACCCGTGGCCGTCCGAAAAGGTTCAGGTTACTGGATCGTGAATCTGTCGTCAGAAAAAACGCACGCTGAGTGACCAAGGACGGAGGTGCGATGGTCGCGAAGGACTGGGCCAGCTCCAGCGTCCAATCCGCTTCCCGATGCCAAATCGTGTTTCGGGTGCTCTGGATGGGCGGGTAGCGACGAGTGAGATAAGTGGAAAACTTGCCCTCTGATGAACCACCTGGATTGTAGCCGGGTGCCAAGCTCAGAATGGGATCGCGATACGGCGGCTGGGACTTGAGTAACTCAGGAAAAACGGAGGCCAGTTCCACTCGCGCGGGGTGGCCGGGATGGCGTTGAAACTCGGTCTTCACCGGAGCATGCGTCCCCATGCTGCGATCTGACGGGCTGGTCGTCACCGGCATTTCCCAAAAGGTGCCGCCGGCGGCGGTGTTCAGGTTGAGGCGGCATGATTCGTCATCCGTCCAAAAAGCCATCCTCCCCACGATCGGGTTCTGCTTGGTGGCGCCCGGAATCTTGGCTTGTCGCTGGCGCCCGTCGACCGGCTGCGGCGCGACAATCTCTCCATCCTGCAGGAGATACAGCCAGGTGACCGGCATGGCGACTCCGCGCTTCGCATCAAAGCTAAAACCCTCCACCGCCCCTTGTGCCGCCGGATCAAGGATGGGGTAATGGCCGTCTCGTTTGGCATTCAAATTAGTGTAAACGGCCGGATGAGCCGCCCAATTGCTGGGTGAGTCGCGCGCTTCCCAATCCGCCATCTTCTCCTTTGCGCCCGACATTTGCATCTGAGCACTACTGTAGAGTTTGTAGATGCCGGCAAGTTGCCCCTGCAGATCAAATGTACTCAACAAGCCAGGCTGGGAGACCCAAATATGATTGGCCTGCGTGGTAGCCGAGCGGATTTGCTCCCGCAGTAGCGACTCCAGACTGCCGCGCAAAAGAAGGCAGGCCCGGCGGTCAGCATCCCCCCGGCTTAGCTGCCGTTGCGAGCCCACGAGCGTCAGCATGCTTACCCCCAGGCCAGCCAAGAGAACCAAGATCGTCAGCATCAGCGGCAGCGAGATGCCCTGCCTGGTACGGTAATGTCTTCTTTCCATACCCACGCTTTCCCTAGGGCCGACGCGGCAGCGTGATGATGGTTTCATGCAGTTCGAGGTCGAGCCCATCCTCCCGTTGTCCCTTTACCTTAGCAAGCTCCGCTTCCCAATCCTCGCTTTGCTTGAGGTGGAGGAGTTGGTTCCCCAGCTTCGGTGTAGCTCCAGCTCCCTCGGCTAGACGTTGAGCCGAGGAGGGAGAAAGCATGACCAGTCCCACACGCAACGCCGCCGGCAAGCGGGTATAGGAATCCCCGTGGGTTGCTTCCATTTCCTTAGCATCCTTTGCAAGCCAGCGAAAACTATCGTAAACCGAACCAAAGGCATACGGAGAGCCAGAGGCTTGCAGAGGTTGAACCAACAGGGCGACGACGTTCTCCCCCATCACCTGGGTCTGCGGCACGGCCCGGCCCGAAGCCGGGTCGATGTTTTCCGGCAACAGATCATGGTACCAGCGTAAGCCGGTTCTGACGTGCAGCCGATGGGCAAAAACCTCGGGCGCCTCCCGATGTAACAAAAGCCGATACCTCTGATCTTGGGAAAGCCAGGGCCGAAGAAAAGACGGCGCATCGCTCGCATCCGTGCCATAGCGAACGAGGCAGCCCAGACCTTCCAGCAGGCCTTGCACCGAGTGGCCGGAAAGCTGCGCCTCCCCACTTCGGGAAGGCCAAAAGATCGCATCCCCGGGGAATTCATTCACCTCCCGATTCAGCAAGGTGGCGCTCGGACCGGCATAAAAGGTCAGTTCCGAAAACGGACGCATTTGGATCGACGAACTCGTCGTCCCAAAACTGTAATGATCCGTGTCGAAGTACTTCAGGGTTGAGGCCAGCGTGGCGGATCGCAGTTTCTCGCGCAGCACCTGGAAGACTTGTCGGCTGGTTTGAGCGGAACTAACCGCCCGGTTTGTCTGGCTCAGCACCTGTTGTGACTGGGCGACAACCCCAAACAAGAGCGTGAGAAGCATCAGCATCACCACCATGGTTACCAGAAGCTCCACCAAACTCATGGCCCGATAGCTCGCCGCATGGCGCAGATCCTTGCCCGCCTTCATGGTCTAATCCATGGGGGTACGATGAAAGCTGTGGCGAGCGATGACGTCATCAGACTGTCTCGAGCTGACCACGACCTGGATCGCTCGCAGCTGAGAGGAGTCACTCAAGCCAGGTAAGCTCTCGACCGGAAGTGGCTGCAGCTGCAATTCGGCTTCGTAGACGGCTGCCTCGGCATTGGCGATCGCTTCTTGTGATGAGACCTCGCGGCCCAAGCGGTCGTAATAAAAATGGAGCTGCGGCGTCCCCGTCGCGAGCTGGGTATCTGAAAGCTGCTGTACTTTTTGGTGCAACGAAGCCAGAAGCTCTGCCGTTGCGGCGTCTCTTTCGCTGTCCTGCATCACGCTAAGCCCTAGCGGAATCATGGCTAAGACAAGAAGTAAGGCGAATGAGGAAATACCAAGGGAAAGGACCACCTCCACCAACTGAAAAGCTCGTTGAGGTAATCGCCGTGGTACTCTCTGTCGGACCCGCATCACGGATAGCTACCTTGCCTAAGCCGCCTAAGTTGTTCAATCCCAAAGAGATAGTGGTACGCAAATGCTCTTTTAGTGCTTTTTCGTATTCCATTTGCCTTCCTTCTCACGAAAACAGAAAGCCCTTTGCCGGGGAGTACGGTTGGTGGTAGTTTGAAACAACCTCAGATACGCTTGTGAACAATCCCCCCGAAGAATGCCAGAATTGTCCGAAAGATAAGACCATTCACCTCACCCAAATTATCGGTGGCAGCCTGAAAAAGGTCGACCTTTGCGCGGATTGTCCCAATGCGAAAAATTTGACTGATTCTCAGACTTTCGGCCTCGCCGACCAACTACTGGGCATGGGAGCCACCGCCAACATGGAAAATGTCTCCGACACCGAAACTTGTGTAAATTGCGGCTTCACGCTCCGGGACTTCCGGAAAACGGGACGCCTCGGCTGCTCCATGTGCTATCACACTTTCATGCCTGGCGTGGAGCGCGTCTTGAACGACACGCAAAAAGGCACCGACCACGTCGGTAAACGCCCTGCCCGGCAGAAAGAACGCGAAACGCTGCGAGTTCGAGTTGACGAGATTAATGAAGAAATGAGCAACGCCATCTCCGAAGAGGATTACGAAAAAGCCGCGCGGCTGCGCGATGAGCTCCGCCAATGCGAAGAGGCTCTCCGCGGTGGGGAGACTCAAGGCACCTTCCAACTGACCGAAGAGGAAGCGAAGCCCAAAGGCAAAAAATCGTCCTAGTTAAGACAGGACTTGATATCCAGCCCATTTCCTTCGTATAAGGAGTGTTCGCAAGCGTTTCTTGCATCGGGTCTCTAGCTCAATGGTTAGAGCAGGAGCCTTTTAAGCTCTTGGTTCTGGGTTCGAATCCCAGGGGACCCACACTACTTCTTTCCACAGTCCCCTCTGTAGGTTTACATTGAGAAATAGACATTTCGTTTGCAAAAATACCGGCACTTGAGGGTTACCCTAATTTAAGCGGGCGTGGTCCTTGGAGGACTTCCAGCAACAATGGATGATTACATGCAATCTGTTAAAGATTACTACGCCTCATTTGGAGACAAAGAGTGGAGGCGTCTGTCCGACACAAGTAACGATGGCTATGTCGAATTTTCAATAACCTGTCGCCAGATTGCCAAGCACCTTAAGCCTAATTCAACCGTCTTGGATTTAGGCGGCGGCCCTGGCCGTTATTCGCTCTGGTTGGCTGAACAAGGGCATCGAGTTGTTCTTGCGGATCTGTCCCCCAATCTCCTCGATATAGCGCGTACCCAATTGAGCAATTTCCCACACGCCGACCACATAGAAGAGGTTTGTGAAGCTGACGCTAGGGATTTATCCCGGTGGCACGACAATGCATTTGACGCTGTTCTTTGTTTAGGTCCTTTTTATCACCTGCCAAAGATCGAAGATAGGGTCATCGCAACAAAGGAAATTTGTCGCGTCATGAAACCCGAAGGCATACTGATTGCCGCTTTTTTGGCACGGCTTAGTTTCTTGCGACGGACCCTGAGCTTACCCGAGGAGCAGAAACATTTTATGGATGAAGCTTGGTTCAACAACCTCATGGACCATGGTCACTTCCAAAACAGTTTTCAAGGTCGGTTTACAGAAGGATATGGAGCCACTCCCAATGAAATCACTTCCCACTTTGCCAACCTGGGATTTCAGCAGATATCACTTATCGCCGCAGAGAGTATTGCCGGTGGCATTAACCACAAGCTAAGCGAGCTCCGCCACATGAATCGCGAGCTGCATGATAAAATCATGGATACGCTCTTCAGTGTTGCCTCAGAGGCTTCCATCCTCGGGCTGTACGGCCACATAGTCTACACTGGATTCAAGGAGCGAATCAGTTAGTTCAGTTTTCTCCAATCCCCGGCCGGTTCTTAATGCAAACCTACAGTCCGCTCAGTTGATTCAGCCGCTGTGGAGAAAGCGACGCATTAACTCCGTCTGGGATTGCACGCCAAAGTGGCGAAAAACCTGTCGCACATAGGTATTGACCGAGTGAACACTTAAGCCACGGGCCTCCGCAATTTCCTTCCGGCTGTAGCCTTTAATCAAAAGCGTCAGGATAACTGCTTGGCTGGGCGGTAGTTCGGCTATCCGCTCCACTTCCAAGGAGTCTGGCCAGCCGGTCGTATGTAACCAGATAACGCCGCGCATCAAAATGTGGACCAGATCGCGTTGCCGTTCGGTGAAAGGTTCCGCTCCGGGCGAGCGAAAAAGCGTGACGGAACTGGACTGCGCGGCACTGACCGGGCAAACCGAGGCGATGAAAGTGCCAACGCCAGAGTCGGCCAAAATCTGCGCCGCCTCCGTCTTGGTCCAGTTTTCCAGATGGGGATGGTCTTCCAGCCGCACCGTAAACGGCTGGAGCGCCTGCCCGGCCTCCACCGCTTCGCCCAAGGCTCGTATGCTCCGGTAAGAAGGCGCAAAAGCCTGCATGCTCTCGGGGTGATGGGTGCCCGCCGAGAGCTTCTCGGCCTGCTCCATCGTAAAGCCTCCGTGCAGCAGACCCGCATGGCGCGGAATGCCCTCTGGGCTGACGGTGTTGAGCGCCCAATTCCAGCGCTCCGCTTGGACCAACTCGCAAAGCTCTTTGAGCAGGAAGCGCTTCTTGTCCAGATGGGTCCCTTCCACGGCGGCGACCCGCGCCATCAGCGCGACGAGCTGAACGGCATCATCTTGAGTAATCGTGGGTACATCCGTCATACGACAACGACGCCTAGCTTTAGCATGACGGGCAAAGTTGTCCAGTAACTGGCCCATCCTTTACATGAATGTAAGACTAACCCCCTCTCATTTTTGGGACCTAGGCAAAATTCTCCACCTCGTGCTAATGAACAAACCTGAATTCTGGCACCTACCCCCGTCGTGCCTTAGAAGCGATCGACACCAACATCACATGAGGAGAGAAA
>CAWUJC010000100.1:0-7560 GCA_963922355.1 uncultured bacterium
TTTTGCAATTGGAAGGCCGCCACAACCGAGCGTCCTATCCGCCTGCCTTCAGAATCCGAATGGTACCGCCTACACGCCCTATCCGAAGTGCCAGACGAGCCGGAATGGGAGCAAGCGCCGGGCAACTTGAATCTGGAAGGCCCCTCCTCCTCCGTACCGGTCGACACCCACGAATTCAAGGGTGGGTTCTACGACATCATTGGCAATGTTTGGCAGCACACCGAAACGCCCATCAGCGGCTTCCGCGGTTTTGAAGTCCACCCGCTCTACGATGATTTCTCCACACCGACCTTCGACACCAAGCACAACATCATCAAAGGCGGCAGCTGGATCAGCACCGGTAACGAAGCGACCAAGGACTCGCGTTACGCCTTCCGCCGCCACTTCTACCAGCATGCTGGCTTCCGCTATGTTGAAAGCGAAGCGCCGGTGGTGATCAAAAACGACGTTTACGAAAGCGACCCGGAGGTCTGCCAGTGGTGCGACGCCAGTTGGGGCCACGAGTACTTCAACGTGCCCAATTACCCCAAGCGCTTGGCCGAGTTTACGCTCGACGCCACCCGCGATCGCGCCGGCGGCAAGGCCCTGGTCCTCGGCTGCAAGGCCGGGCGTACCGTCTTCGAACTGGCCAAGGATTATGACCACGTCCTGGGTCTCGACATGACCGCTCGGCTCATCCGTCGGCCAATCGACCTGCAAGAGAAAGGCTACGTCCAGTACACGCTCGTGGAGGAAGGCGAGATCGTCAGCTTCCACGAAAAGTCGCTCGAAGCCTTTGGTCTCAAGGGCGTGGAAGGCAAGGTCGAATTCATGCAGGCCGACCCCTGCAACATCAAGGAACTCTACACGGGCTTTGACCTTGTGGTAGTCGACCTCATGCTCAACCGGGTGGTCGATCCTAAGAAGATGCTTAGCCAACTAGCCGATCGCACCAACCCGGGCGCCACGTTGATCATCACAACCAACAATGACTGGATAGCCGAACGCACCCCACGCGACGCCTGGCTCGGCGGCTTCAAGGACAACACCGGCGAAAACGTGACCTCGCACGAAGGGCTCTCGGCCGCACTCGCGCCCGCCTTCGAGCAAGTCAACGGCCCGACCGACCTGCCCTACGTGCTACGCCATCACGCTCGCAAGTTCGAACACAACATCGCGCAAGCAACGATCTGGCAAAAGCGGTAATCTTGCTGACAGGCCAGGAAACACCCGGTAGGAACAACGGATGAAGTTTCTCCTCCTCGGTTTTGGCTGTTTCCTGGCTGGCATCTCGTCCCTCACCGCGAGCGATGCGAGCGTTTTTCCCTCGAAGGACTCCACGTCGCCCAATGGCGAGATGGTGCTCTACCTCAAGAAGCAGCAAGATCCGCTGAATCCTGACTTCCCCTTCTATCCGAACGAATTGTTCTTTGGGAAACCCGGCACGCCAACCCCCACCACACCCGTCTTCCACCTCCCGGTCAAGGGTCTGGGGATGAACGGCCTGCCCTGGTTCAATACGGAGGATCCACCTGGGCTCAATGTGGTCTGGTCGCCGGACAACCAACGCGGCTTCTTCCAACTCCATTGGAAACGCTCCACCACGGCTTTCCCCTTCGCCATAACGGACGGGAAAGTATCCGTCCAGCCTCGCCTGGAATACCCGCCTGCTCAAGGTGACAAAGAGTTCCCGCCAGACGGCTACGTCATGGCCAAATTTGAAGAAACGGCGATCAAATTCACGACCCCCAACGAAGGTAGTATCAGCATCACCCACGGGGCGACGCTCCAAGACATGGAGCAAAACCTGCCCGAGGAAATTGAGCACACCAGCCTCTACACCTTCAAATTTGAAGCCGATGGCTTCTGTGTAGTCGAGCCCGTTGCGGCGAAGTAAGTTGCCTTCCTCTACTCCGCTTCCAACTTTGTCTCGGGGATGAGGAGATACGTGCTGGCGAGGAAGAACCAGCTCCCCATCATGAGGGCAAAGTCATTGCCCCACCATTGAGGAAACTGCCAGGGCCCCTGGGCGAAAAAGCCGAAGACGCTGGACGTAAAAAAGCCCACCGAGCCGAAAAGGCTGAGGAGGTTGATCCAAAAGCCGATGTGAAAAGGCTTCCATCCCCAGGGCTTGTGCACCACCTCCACCAACCCGAGATGCGACGCCGTAATGAAGCAGCAAGAGGCCACCGTGCTTGGCGTCCAGACAATGAGATACGCGGTCTGCCAGCTCAGATTATCGTAGAGGCTGAACCAGCAATTGATGTTGAAGAGTAAGGCTCCGACGAGCTGCACCGCCGCCAAGCGATAGTCCAGCCGCTGATCATCCCAGCCCCACCAGCGCCATGCCCGCCGCGGGGCAACGCTGCCATCATGCCGTTGCTCGGGCGGCGCGTTGATCACTTCCAGCCATTGTAGCCAGCTCCCCACCGTGAAGAATACCGAGCCGGTGAAGCACCAGACGTCGGCGTCGAAATCCGTGCTCCCCAGCCAGGCTTGGACACTCGGGAACGTGGGCGGCACCGTCCCAAAAACAAAGCACCAGGATCCGAGAAAGAAGATGAGACCAATCCACCAGGCCATGCTGCGCAACTTCCAGCACCACCAGACCCATTGCCAAGGATGCTTCTTCTCCAACTCTTCAATGTGCGCGTGCTCCACCTCGGTGGACTGCAGCTTCTCGCGCTCTGGGTGCTGGGAAACATCCACCACCATGGCCGGACGGCGTTTGCGGTGGCGCCGCGAATCCCAGATATGCAGGCGCCCGTCCGGTAACAAATGCACCAACCGTGTGATGAAACCATGCGCCCCGTGCAGGGCCAAGTGCACCCAATCCCCGGGGAAGTCGAGGTGGCGGGGACGGTCCGGCAACTTGGGCATGGCTCTGCCTTAGCGAATCCCTCGCCGCTCGTCCAGCCCAAGCGCCGCAGCTAGAACGCCAGCATCGTGCCGCGGCACTTCTTCACACCGCAGTAGCAAGGATAGTCCTTCTTGTCCTTCTTCGTCGGCTTGCGGCCCAGACTAAGGCCGTAATCAATGGTGATCTCCTCACCTTTCTTGATCTTGCGTACCGTCCAGATGTAGACGCGCTTGCCCTCCAGCCAGGTTTCGCAGTTGGGCTCGCAGGAATGATTGACGTAGCGAGCCTCGTTGCCTTCGTCCCGAGGATCGATCACCCAGTCCTCGTCGATTTCAAAGAGGACAGTCTTTTCTTCCGCCGGAACGAGGTCCTCCTTCCAGCGCACAATTTTGCCCTGGTACTCCATGGCACAAGTCCACTTCGGGAGGTTCTCTACCGCAAAGAGACCGCGCCCCTCAATCGGGGATTCGCGGACCTCAATGGCAAAATCAAAGACGGGAAACTCATCCATGGCGTGAGAATAGGTCTCCCGTCGGGTTGGTTACAAGTACTCGTTGTAAATCGCTTCGAGCAGTTCCTGACGTCCGGAAGAAATCACCGGCTCCGGATGGCTCATCGTGTACTTTTCCAGCGACTTAAAGTCAGCCTTACCGGCTTCAATCTCAGCGCCGATGCCGGAATCCCAGGTCGAGTAACGCTGCTTGATGAACTCATCCAGGCGACCGTCCTCACGGATGGCGGCGGCGGCTTTCAGGGCGCGGGCAAAGCTATCCATGCCGAGGATGTGGGCGTAGAAGAGGTCCACCGGCTGGAAGCTTTCGCGACGACGCTTGGCGTCGAAGTTCAAACCACCTTGCTTGAAGCCGCCCATCTCGAGGAGAACGAGCATGGTGTCGAGCGCGACGTAAAGATCGTAAGGGAACTGGTCGGTGTCCCAACCGATGTGGCGGGTACCGCAGTTGGCGTCAATCGACCCCAGCGCCCCGGCGTTGGCGGCCACCGTCAGTTCGTGACGCATGGTGTTGTTGGCCAACTCGGCGTGGTTGGTTTCAATGTTGAGCTGGAAATGATCCAGAAGGTCGTACTCGCGGAGGAAGTTCAAGCAAGCCGCAGCGTCGGAATCATACTGGTGATTGGTCGGCTCCTTCGGCTTCGGTTCGATGAAGAACTGGCCCTTAAAGCCAATCTCCTTTTTATAATCAACCGCCATGTGCAGGAACTTGGCCAGGTGGTCGAGTTCACGCTTCATGTCCGTGTTGAGCAAAGTGGTGTAACCTTCGCGGCCACCCCAGAAGACGTAGCCCTCGCCGCCCAACTCGTGGGTGACTTCCATCGCTTTCTTCACCTGCGCCGCACCGTAGGCGAAGACATCCGCCTGCGGGCTGGTCGCACCGCCGTGGGCGTAACGCTTGTTGATGAACAGACAGGCCGTGCCCCAGAGCAGCTTTTTGCCCGTACGTTCCTGCTCTTCCTTCAGCACTTTAACGACGTCGTCGAGATTCTTGTTGCTCTCGACCAGGGTCTCACCTTCCGGCGCGACGTCGCGGTCGTGGAAGCAGTAATAATCGATTTTAATTTTCTCCAAAAATTCGAAGAAAGCGCGGGCGCGGTTCTGGGCATTCTCGACAGATTCCGTACCGTCATCCCAGGGCATTTCCACGGTGCCCACGCCAAAGGGGTCCGAGAGCGGGTTGCGCATGCAGTGCCAGTAGGCGGCACCGAAGCGGAAGTGCTCGGCCATGGTCTTGCCTTCGATGACCTCATCGGCCTGGTAGTGCTTGAAAGCCAGGGCGTTCTTGGAACCTTTGCCCTCGTAGTTGATCGGATCAATGTCGTGGAATGCGCTCATAGGACCGTCAAGCATCCCTGACCACGCGCCACTGGCAATCCTTTTTGAGCCCAGAGAGAGATTTTTCCGCAATCCCGGCTAGACCAGCCGTTAGGGTTGTGTTTTGCTTATATCTTTAGGGAACGGTGCCGCCGAGTGGCCCCTCCCGAGCAAACTCTACGACCCGCAATTGCCCAATGAAACCGATCTCCCTCTGTTCGATCTTGTTTGGCGCCGTCCTCGCCCTTGGCGTGGAAGGCAATACCGTCCCTGTTTGTGCCCAAAACGAGAACGCATTTCGAAATAGCGCCAGCAAAAACCGCGGCATGCGCATGTCAGCCAGCACCAAGTCGCGTGGCTCCATCTCCCAGCGCCAAGCAGTGAAACGTAAGACTGGCCCGCGGAATGATTACACCTGGAGCGGCGATCCCAGCGTCCGCGTCAGCCGGATCAAAATTGATATCAGCTCGCAGCGTATCTGGGCCTATGACAGCGGCGGCAACGTCGTGGGTAAAAGCCCTGTCTCCACCGGCAAAGCTGGCCATGACACGCCGACCGGAACCTTTAAGGTGATGAACAAGAGCGCCAACCACCGCTCCAACCTTTACGGCAGCATTGTAGCCAGTGGGGGGCGCGTGATCGACGGCGACGCTAGCTCTTGGCAACGCAAGCCGGCGGGTAGTTACTTTGTCGGCGCGCCTATGCCCTACTTTATGCGCATGACCAGCGGCGGCGTGGGCATGCATTCAGGTTACGTAACCGGGCGACCAGCCTCTCACGGCTGTATCCGCCTCCCGCACAGTTTTGCCGCTAAGCTCTTCGCCGCCACCCGCACCGGCACACCGGTGACGGTCGTGAACTAATTCAAAACGGCCGACATCTTGCTTAGGAACCGCCGTTAGCGTGGACGACGGCGATTTTCATCAGTCAGCTCCTAGAGCTAGGTGAATGACGTAGCGGCCATAAGGCAGACCGCGCCCCACCTTTAGGCGTTAGCTCTTCGAGTGAATTACTCTTTCGCCTCCTCTTTACCCTCTTCTTTATAGGTGTCGGGATTGCCGCAACCGCCCTTTCCGGAAGGTCGGACAAAAACCTTGGAATCATCCGTCGTCCCCTTCCAGGCATAGGGATCTTCTCCGGCAATCATGAAGACGTCGCGATAGTCCGCCGTCGCCATGGTTTCGCCTTCCTTGGGTGTGCCCCAGGGCAAGAAGCTCTCCGCGCTCATGTAGTGATTGACCAGACAGCGCCGGTAACCGGTTTCACTGTGGTTGGGCAAGCTGCGATGGAGCAAGTAGCCGTTAAAGAAGACGATGCTCCCGGCCTTCACCTCGACCGGCACAGAATCTTCCACCGTGTAGGGAAACTGAGATTCGCCCGCACAGTCAAAACGGCGATCCTGATGCTTCTCCTGGGGAAACAACATGCCACGGCGATGCGAACCGGGAATCACCCACAGGCAACCGTTTTCGACCGTGGCATCATCCAGAGCCAGCCAACCGCCGGTCAAGGAACGATCCCGCGTCGGGATGTAGTACTCATCCTGATGCCAGGCCTGTCCGGGTTTGCCAGCACTCTTCACAAAGAGCATGGACTGCATGCACTTGACGTTCGGGCCGATCAATTGGGTGAGAATATCCGCATAGCTGGGATGTGCCGTCGCCCGATGCATGGTGGGCGAAATCTTGTGCGGAAAATGCAGGCAGAGGTACTGGCTCATCACCTCGTCGTCCGATTCATCGGCACCATGCTTCAATTGACCGCCAAATTCGCCGAGATCACCTCGGCAGATCGCCGCCGTTTCGGCCTTCAGTTCATTGACCCCGTCTTGGCTCAAGCAGTCTTCCACCACCAGGAAGCCGTTTTCCTGATAAAAGGTGGAAGCCTCCGGTGGCAGAGGCAGGCGATACCAGCCAGCGGGGCGAGCCTCGCCGTCCTGGCCGTCCGGCCAACTAAAGTACGGTTGGCGGCCTAACTCCGGGCTATCGAGGCGTTGGGCTTCGGTTAAAGCGGGGGATTGCACGGGGGTGGTGGTCATGCTTATCTTATATCATCCTCAATGATTCTAATGAATGGCTAGATCGAGCAAAAAGATATCTATTCCTATCACCTACACCGCCGCTCCGCACGGCGGCTTCGGTTATGTCCGCTATCCGGCCGATGGACGGCACGGTCCCGTCGAACAAACACAGTTCCAGCTCGTGGGTCTGGTGCAAGGGGAAGCCGAGGTGACCACCACGCAGGAATCCTTTCTCATTCCAGTGGATCATATCGGCCTGCTTAAACCCGGGCGCCGCCTTAGCATCCAGTTTACGCGAGGAACAGAAACCCTCCACAACTGGGTGCATCTGGATGCCCAGAGCCTGGCCCACGACATCCAGATCCAACTCAACCAAGCGCCGGATGTTCTCCCCTTCACTCCCCGGCTCCGCCAACTCATGGAACTTGGTCTCCAGACCACGGGTACCAATGGTCCGGCGGGCGAACAGTTCCTGGTCCACCTGGCTCCCTGCCTTTTTCATGAATACCTCCGGGGCACCAATCAAACGGCCAAAAGCTCGGAGCGCTTGCCGGAGTCCCTTACCGTCACGATGAACTGGGTACGCCGACACCTCTATCGCCTGCACACCCTAGACGAACTGGCTAAGGTGGCCCGGGTCAGCCCCAATCATCTGATCAAACTGTTTCGCGAACATCTCGGCACGCCACCCCTACGCTGGTGCAACCAAGAGCGTATCCACCATGCCGCGGGCTTACTTGAAAACACCGGCCTGACCATCAGCGAAATCGCCGACCACTGCGGCTTCTCCAACCCCTATCATTTCTCCCGCGTCTTTCGCCAACATCAGAGCCTCTCCCCTCGCGAGTATCGACAAAAGCGCTGGGCCAGTAC
>CAWUJC010000101.1:0-7553 GCA_963922355.1 uncultured bacterium
TTTTTGGCCCAGCGCGTCACGCCAGTGAAGCTCCGCCGCAAAGGCGGCAAGCGCCCGGAGCCCAATCCGGAATTCGAAAAGCGCTTCGACTCCCTCAAAGCCAAGCGCGACAAGATCGCCGCGGAAATCGAACTCGACGCCAGCCTCATCGCTTCCCGCCAAGTGCTCATTCACCTCGCTCGCGATCCCGAAGCCGCCCCCGCCCAACTTATCGCCGAACTCAAGTGGTGCCCCTGGCAAGCCGAGTTGCTGGAACTGGGAGGCTAGGAGCTTCTATGCCCTACCAAGCTACCGTCTATAATGTCATGATTGCTTCTCCTGGGGACGTCCAGGAAGAACGCAACATCGTCAGGCAAGTCATACATGAATGGAATGACATCCATTCTGAAAAAACCAAGATTACTCTAAGACCAGTAGGTTGGGAAACCAGCACAAGCCCGATTACAGGAGGTAGAGCTCAAGACATAATTAATACGCAGATTTTGAATAATAGTGATCTATTGGTTGCTATTTTTTGGACCCGACTAGGAACACCAACTGGTAATTCTGAAAGCGGAACGGCTGAAGAATTAAAAAAGCACATCGAAGCTGGAAAACCAGCAATGATATATTTTTCAGAAGAGCGGGTTGCCATGAAAGATGTAGATCAGGCTCAATATAATAGGCTCTTGGAATTCAAGAGCTGGTGTGAAGCACAGGGCTTAATTGCCAGCATTCCAGATAGAGAAAAATTTAAAGAATCGTTTTCAAAACAACTTCAAATACTGGTCAACAAATACCTTATTCATGAATCATTTCCGCAAGATGAATCGACACCTCCTGTGGAAACTCAGCCTAATATAGAGATATCTCTTTCAAAAGAAGCTAAAATAATTCTGAAAGATGCTTCAGATACTACATCAGGTCAGATTGCTAGAATACGCTTCATTGGTGGCATGTCTGTAGAAACCTCGAAAGGCAACTACATCATAAAAGGCGATCATAGATCGAAAGCTAAATGGGACTCAGCCGTTGATGAACTAGAGTCTCTAGGACTAATAAAAGATATCGGCTATAAAGGTGAGCTATTTCAGCTCACAAGCCTTGGCTACGAAGTTGCAGATAGCCTACCTGAAAACGAAAAAACATGAATCTTAAGCCTCCGCCATGGCTGGGCGCTTGCGCTTAACCACGTCTTCCACTGCAGCGAAGTGGCCGTGCTTGAGAAAATGTTGGACTTGGCGCAAGCAACCCGGCGCGGCCAGCATGCCGAAGTGGTTGACGCGGTGCACGACGTGATCAGTCGCGCCTTTGAGGCGGGTTTCTTCCACGCCCACGGTGCCGTCGTTCGGCCCGGGAATTCCCCCCACCAAACGGGCTACGCCCAAAGGCATGTTCCCCGCCAGCACGCCAAATTCCTTCGGCTCCAGCAACTCCGCGGTGTGAATGCGCATGGTCTCTGAAATACTTTTACCGATGGTGAAACAGCTCAACGGCAGACGGGCGAAGCGCCGAGCCGTCCAGCAACCATTGAAGGGCGATCCCATCGCCAGCGCTCGGCCGGTACACAGTTCTGGATAGCGGTTGATCAACTCCTTGATCATCACGCCGCCAAAGCTGTGGCCCACAAGGTTGATCTCCCCTTCCGGCAGTTGGCGGATAAAGTCGCGCAGGTGCTCCACGTTCCACTTCAGGGGCTTGGAGACCGAGCTGTACCAGAAGCGATACGTCCGATAGCCGGCCCGACGTAACTTGCGACGGACCAGTCGCATCTCATGACCGGTCATCCACAAACCATGGACCAACACGGCGATCTTGGGCAGACCGTCGGGATGGACGCGGGCAATGTTTTCTTCGGAGTGTCGTAACATGGTTGTCACCTCGCCGTCACCTTCCTGTAACAATTCTGCCAGGATGTGGGGCTCCAAGGAAACGAAGCAAAGGAGTCATTTCTCACGTTAATTTCGCTGTTTTAGCCCCAAATGCAACAGGGGTCTGAAAGAATGCGGGCAAAGAGCAGGTTTAGGCTTCGCCAAAGCTGACCCGGTCGAGCCACTCTTCGGCGATCAAGCTATGCCCCGCCAAGGAAGGGTGGACGCCATCGGGCAGCCAATGCGCCGCCGGGGCTTTGGTCGCCGCCTCGGCAAAGAGGCCATCCAGAGCGATGTACTCGGTGCCGAATTCGACGGCCAGTTCGCGCACGACGGTGATGCGTGGGTCGAGATCCTCACGCCAGGCCATGCGGTCTTCCGGCACAGGAAGCAGAAACGGTTCCAGCAGAATGACATCCGCTTCCAACTTTTCCCGGATGGCGGAAAGAATGCGCGCATAGCTCGCCTTGAATTCGTCCGCCGGCGAGAGCTTGTCACTGTCGTAGCGGCGCCACGTGTCGTTGATGCCGATGAGGATGGAGACCACGTCCGGGTTCAGCTCAATCAGGTCCTTCTCCAAGCGCTCTTCCAGATCGTAGACACGATTGCCGGAAATACCGCGGTTGTGGATTTCCAGGTCAGGCGACGCGACGTGGTTCAAGAGGCTGGACGCCGCCAAGTGGGCATAGCCGCCGCCCAAGCCAGAGTTGGCGACGGGGTTCTCTTTCTCGCGACCGCAATCGGTAATGCTATCGCCGGTGAAAAGAACAACGCTATCGGGGTAAATGGTCATGCGGACCGTTGTAGCACCTCCCCAACCCGAGTCGAACAAGAAGCGGTCTACGACTTAAAAAACCAACTTGCCGCCAGGGTGCCCACCCCCAAAGCCAATCCTAGAAGCAATATTTCCACACTAACCCCAAAATTGAAGGCACCGCCCTCCAACCAGACGATCAGCAAACGAAGTAGCAGCCCCACTCCGTAGCCAGACAAAGCGATGAAGAAGAATTCGATACCAAATGCGGAGTTGGAAAAGGCCTTGGCACCCCATGATGTTGAATGGATGAACTGAACGAAGAAGGCCAACAACAAAGCGAAGAGCAGAGAAAACCCTAAATCATATAGACTTTCAAAAAATCTTTCTCCCGCGAAAAAATCGGAAGTTAGATACCCAAAAAAGCAGAAGACGGCACCATGTAAGAGCCAACCAAGCGTCGCAAAAACGGATTTCGTCTGCGGATTATTGGCCATCAGCTGAACGTAAATGAGTCGCCTTTTATTTGCTAGAGGCTTCTTCAGCACCACGCATCCCCGCCGCCGGGACGTCGGCGGCTACCGGATCAAGTTTCAGATGCGACTAAATATCAATCTGTGTGAATCGGCGAAATCTGTGGTTTCAAAATGCAAGGAGCTTGTCCCCGCACCAATCCTGCCACGCTTACCCAGTTTATCTAGACGGAATAACCAAATAAACGGAAGGAGGAAGCCTCATCGCCGAACGATGTGATCATTCCGTTCATTCCATCCAAAAGTGAGGCGGGCTAGGGACAGCCCGCCCTACCCTCCTTCGACGTCAACTTTGAGCTAAGGCGATGACCAAATATGACTGGCAAGATGAGCTTAACGTCACAGGCCCCACCGTTGGGGACAACGGTGGATGCCAAGGCAAGCCGTTAAGGGACCTGCACATGATCGTAAACCCAATCCTGTAAATCTCGTCGATGACAAGAAACGGCCAAGGTCAGGCTAGGCTTCTGGGGCAGCCTCTTCGGCGGCGTCTTCCTGGCTTTCCGTGATCACCGGCGCAATCGCCGTCAGCTTGTCGCCAGAACCGAGATTGACCAGCTTCACGCCTTGCGTGTTGCGACCGGCGGTGCGGATGCCGACCACCGGTGTGCGCACCATCTGCGAGCTCTTGGTCAGCAGCATGATTTCGTCCTGATCCGTCACCGAAAGCGCGCCCACCACTTGGCCAGTCTTCTCGCCGGTCTTCATGGTGATGATGCCCTTCCCGCCACGCGACTGCGGCCGGTACTCATCAAACGGGGTGCGCTTGCCGATGCCGTTTTCGCCGGCGACCAGCAAGCTGGCCTCGTTGTTGACGATGGCAAGCGAGACCACCTTGTCCCCGCTGCCGAGCTTAATCCCACGCACACCGGCGGTGGCGCGGCCCATCGGGCGACACTGGCCTTCGTCAAAGCGGATGCTCAAGCCGGACTGGGTAATGAGGACGGCATCGTCCTGTCCCGTGGTCAGCTTGACCTCGATCAACTCATCGCCGTCGTTGATCTTGATGGCGATGATCCCGCCCTTGCGAACGTTGGCGAAGTCAGCCAGCGCCGTCTTTTTCACCGTGCCTTGCTCGGTGGCAAAGAGGACGTTGAAGGACTGCTTCCAGGTGATGTCCTCACCCTGCGGATCGCGCTGAGAGATGATGCGAATCATGGCCGAGATTTTTTCGCCGGACTGCATCTGCAAGACGTTGGCAATCGAACGGCCTTTGGCGGCGCGACCTAGATCCGGGATTTCGTGCACCCGCTCGACATAGACCCGTCCCGTGTTGGTGAAGAACATCAGATAGTCGTGCGTCGAGGCGGTAAAGAGATGCTCGACGAAATCTTCTTCCTCGGTCGCTTCGCCCTCACGCATCTTCATCCCGATCACGCCCCGGCCACCGCGACGCTGTGCCCGGTAGCTGGAGATATTGGTCCGCTTGATCAGACTCTTGTGGGTCAGCGTCACAACCACGGGCTCATTGGCGATGAGGTCCTCGATGTTCATGTCGCCCTCGTCCGGGACAATGTCGGTGCGGCGCTTGTTGCCGTGCTTCTCCTTGATGGCCTGAAGCTCGTCCTTGATGATCCCGAGCACGCGTTCTTCGCGAGCCAAAATGTCGAGGAGGTCTTCGATGGTCTCCAGCAAGGCGGTGTACTCGTCGGCCACCTTGTCGCGCTCGAGGCCAGTAAGTTGGTAGAGGCGCAGGTTGAGGATGTCGTCGACCTGGCTTTCGCTCACTTCGTAGCGACCGTTGGTGAGGCGCTCTTCGCGGTGGATCTTGATGCCCCAGCCTTCGACGACCTTGCGCGGGAATTCGTAGCCGAGAAGCTTAATCTTGGCTTCATCGCGGTTGCGGCTTTCGCGGATGATGCGAATGAACTCATCCAGATTAGCCAGTGCGATGAGGTAGCCTTCCAAGGTTTCGGCACGCTTCTGGGCCTTATCCAGCTGGAACTGCGTGCGACGCAGCACGACTTCGCGCCGGTGCTCGATGTAGCAGTTGATCAGATCCTTCAGCGGCAGCACCTTCGGGCGGCCGTGATCAATCGCCAAGGCGTTGACCGAGAAGCTGGTGGCCAGTGCGGTGTGCTTGTAGAGGTTGTTGATCACCACCTTGGGCACCGCGTCGCGCTTCAGCTCGATAACGATGCGGGTGTTCTCGTCGCTTTCGTCGCCGACGTGGGAGATGTCCGGGATAGTCTTCTCGTTCACGAGGCCGGCAATGCGCTCGACCAACGTGGCGCGGTTGACCGCGTACGGGATTTCGGTCACGACGATGCGCTCGCGTCCGCCCTTCATCTCCTCTGTGTGGAGACGACCGCGAACCTTGACGCTGCCGCGCCCGGTCTCGAAGTACTTGCGAATGCCGTCCATCCCCAGAATGGTGCAGCCGGTGGGGAAGTCCGGGCCCTTGATGTGCTTCATCAAGTCCGGAACGCTGATGTCCGGGTTATCTACTTGAGCACAGATGCCGTCGATGACCTCGCTCAAATTATGCGGGGCCATGCTGGTGGCCATGCCAACCGCGATGCCGGTGCCGCCGTTGACGAGCAAGTTCGGGAACGCGGCGGGGAAGACGACCGGCTCTTGCCGGGTCTCGTCGTAATTGGGGACAAAGTCGACCGTCTCCTGGTCCATGTCCTCCATCAGGACGTGTCCGAGATGGGTGAGACGCGCTTCGGTGTAACGCATGGCGGCGGGAGGATCGCCTTCCACCGAACCGAAGTTCCCCTGCCCGTCGACCAGCATTTCGCGGATCGACCAAGGCTGGGCCATATTAACCAGTGTCGGGTAAATCACTGCCTCGCCGTGCGGGTGATAGTTACCGCTGGTGTCGCCGCAGATCTTGGCGCATTTACGATGCGGGCGGCCCGGCGAGAGACTCAAGTCATTCATCGCCAACAAAATGCGCCGCTGTGAAGGCTTCAAACCATCGCGCACATCCGGCAAAGCGCGGGAGACGATGACGGACATCGAGTAATCAAGGAAGGACCCCTTGATTTCGTCAGCCACATTAACCGGCTTGGCGTCGCCGCCACCGGCAAACAAGCTACTAGGAGGATCAAAACTCTTGGCCATAAAACTAAACGTCTAGGTTACGCACGTTGAGCGCGTTGTCTTCGATGAATTGGCGGCGGGGGGCGACCTCATCACCCATCAACTTGGAGAACATCTCCTCCGCTTCGATGTCATCGGTAATTTCCACCCGTAGCAGCTTGCGCTTGGTCGGGTCCATGGTGGTGTTGTAGAGCTCTTCGGCGTTCATTTCGCCCAAGCCCTTGAATCGTTTGATCGAGACGCCTTTGCGTCCGTTGGCTTTGACGGCTTCGAGGATCTCCGGGATGGAGAAAACCGGCGTCACTTTTTCGCCGTCCTCGCCCTTGCCTTCGCCTTCGACCAATTCCCAAAGCGGCTGGTCTTGTGCGGAGTAGTGATCGATCTCCAAGCCCTTCTTTTCGATTTTCTTAAGTAATTCGCCAATGCCTTTGCTCTCATGCAGCTCGACGTGGATGCAGCGGCGATGGGAGGCCGCGCCGTTGGCAGCGGCTCCATTGGCACCGTTAGCTTCGGCAGCTTTCTCACCTTCTTCGGTCACTTCATCTTCATCGTGCTCGGATTCTTCGTAGAGGCCGAGGTCGGGATTTTCCTCGCCGAAAGCGCGGAGGGCGTCTTCGCCTTCGAAGTAATGGGAGGTCTCCGTGTTCCCATCACGAACGCGGACCAAGTGCTTGGGCAATTCGCCGGTTTTGGCGTCGCGCTGATCGAGGTAAGCCGACAGGTCGCCGCCGTGACGCTTCATCACCTTGGCGTACTTGTCCAGGCTTTCGAGCAGTTCCAGCAATTCGCTCAGCTTGTCCTTGGCGAAGACTTTTTTGTCACCCACCTTGCGAAGGGAGACGTCCTCGCTGCCAAGATCAACCAGAATGCGATTCATCTGCGCATCATCCTGCACGTACTCTTCGCGCTTCTTGCGCTTAATCTGATACAGCGGCGGCTGGGCGATATAGACATAGCCGCGTTTGACAAGCTCAGGCATTTGGCGGAAGAAGAAGGTCAGCAAAAGCGTGCGAATGTGAGAGCCGTCCACGTCGGCATCCGTCATGATCACGATCTTGTGGTAGCGCAGCTTCTCGAGGTTGAAAGCGCCCTCGCCTTCCCCGTCGCCGATGCCGGTTCCCACGGCGGTGATCATGGTGCGGATTTCGTTGTTCTGCAGCACCTTATCGAGGCGGGCTTTCTCCACATTAATCAACTTACCGCGAATCGGGAGGATGGCTTGGTACTGGCGGTCGCGCCCTTGCTTGGCGGAACCACCGGCCGAGTCACCCTCCACGATGAACAGCTCGCTGTCTTCCGGATTGCGGCTCGAGCAGTCAGCCAGCTTACCGGGTAAGCCGCCGCCAGTCATGGCGGTCTTGCGGACAG
>CAWUJC010000102.1:0-7534 GCA_963922355.1 uncultured bacterium
AAGCTCTGGAGAAACCCGTCTATGCCACGAATCAGCTTTGGGACCCAAATGCCAAGCCCACTTTGCTCATGCATACTTCTTTTGTCCTCCGAGCGATAGAAGCTCGGGCTGAACTAGCCCGCCATCAAGGTAAGTTCGAAGAAGCATGGAAAAACAATCTACTTAGCCTCCAGATCGCTCGTCGCCTCCAAACCGGAGACACCGGCTTCAGGGGGCTCTTATTGGGTTACTACACGGCTGGCAAGGCCCTGGGAGACATCCAAACCATGCTCCTCGAACTGACCCCTAATATCGCCCTCACCAAGCAGAGAACCGACGACTTGAAACACTATCTCCCTACACGAGAAGAAATAAAGCGGACTTACCAGATCGAACTTTGCCTGCTGTATGATCAACTCCAAACCAATATTCCCCTCTCAGCTGAAAAGGAATACGGCCTCTTGGCCCCCCTTTACTACAAACCAAATCGGACACTGACACTAATCGCCCAAATGACTGAGGAAGCCATCAACAATCTAGACGGCACCTGGGAAGAGCGCGATTTTTCCCTCTCTAACGAGATCCACAACAAAGCTTACGGCTTCATCAACCAACGAGGACACCGTGAAATTTGGAGCTATTGGGATGCCGAACACGATTCGGTGTATACGTTCGAAAGCGTGCTCGCCACCACAAGAGTCGGCTTAGCCCTAGCTGGCTACGCCAATCAGCACGACGGGCAGCTACCCAAGTCGCTCGACCAACTCGTCCCGGACTACATCGACGCTCTTCCCATCGATCCGATGGACGGCGAGCCCCTGCGCTATGATCGGGAAGAACGCAAGGTCTGGTCGATCGGTAGCGACTTGACCGACGAAGGCGGCACTTTAGGTGAGATGGTTCATCGGAACCGCACCCACGACATCGTCGTGGAGATTCCGTGGCCGGAAGAGAATTGAAAGGCGGTCGAGGGACAGACCGCCTTACCCTCGCTTCAAGGAAGCACAGGATTCTGGGCGGCGGCGCTAAAGCACCGCCCTCCGTTTCTCTACCAATATCGTCGGTCCTGGGCGAACTCTGCGGAAAATACAAAACCGCCGCCGGGATGTTGGCGGCTACCAGAAGGCTGCCCCTTACCTCACACTGGCCTAGCGGCGTTGTTCGCCGCCGAGCTTCTCGACGAGGTAGCCGACGACTTGGCGAAGCTTCTCGTCCGCCTTCATCTTCTTCTCGATGGTGCGGTTGGCGTGGAGCACCGTACCGTGATCACGACCGCCGAAGCTTTCGCCGATTTCGCTCAAGCTGGCGTCAGTGAGGCGGCGGGAAAGGTGCATGGCCACCATGCGTGGGAGGGCGATGTGGGCCGGGCGGCGCTTGCTGGTCATGTCGGCCAAGCGGATGTCGTAAGTCTCGGCCACCTTGCGCTGGATGGTGTCGATGCTCACCATCTGGTGGTTCTCGTGCTGGAGGAGGTCCTTCAGCAACACCTCGACCTGCGGCACGGTGATGGCCTTGCCGTGGAGGGAAGAGAACGCAGCCACGCGGGTGAGCGCGCCTTCTAGGCGGCGGACGTTGCTCTTCACGTGGTTGGCGATGAAGCGGATGACGTCGTCGCTCAGTTCCTCGCTCATGATGCCCATCTTGTGGCGCAGAATGGCGATGCGCGTCTCCATGTCCGGCGGCTGCAGCTCAGCCGTCAGCCCCCATTCGAAGCGGGAAATGAGGCGCTTCTCAATGTTGTTGATCTCGTTGGGCGGCGAATCTGAGGTCAGCACAATCTGCTTGGATCCGTCGAAGAGGCTGTTGAAAGTGTGGAAGAATTCTTCCTGTGAACGATCCTTCCCCGCCAGGAACTGAACGTCGTCGATAAGCAGGATGTCCACTTGGCGGTAGTGCTTGCGGAACTTGGCCAGCTCGCCGTGTTGAATGGCGGAAATGAACTCGTTGGTGAATTGCTCGCTGGTGACGTAGAGGACGCGGTAGTTGGGCTTATGCTTGCGAATTTCCGCGCCAATGGCCTGCATCAGGTGCGTCTTACCCAACCCCACGGAACCGTGGAGGAAAAGCGGATTATACGTCCGCGCCGGAGCCTTGGCCACTGCCCGAGCCGCCGCCTGAGCAAACTCATTGTTGGTGCCGACCACAAAGCTTTCAAAGCTGTTACGGGGGTTGAGCCCGCCCGATTTTTGGGCGGAGAACTTGAGCTTCTCTTCTTTGGCCGCCGCGGGCTTAGGTTCTTCTTTTGCCGAAGCGGCGCCGTTCGTCTTGCCGTTCTCTGTGACCTTTTGGGAAACAAATTCGATTTTCATCGGCACGCCCATCACCGTGCTGGCCGCGCGAGTCAACTGCGGCATGAAGTTCTCTTCAATCCAGTACTGGTAGATGGTGTTATCCGCGCGTAAATGCAGGCTGTTTTCCGTGCAGGCTTCGAGATGCAGGGGCTTGAACCAGCGTTCCACCGCGTCGGGTGAGACGGCTTGTTGAAGTTCAGTGCAAATAGAGCCCCAGGTCTCCTTGGTTTCCATCATTTCAGAAGAGTTATTCACAGGTCAGAGTCAGTGGTCAGAGCGTATCGTTTTTTTGAGCTGAGTCCTTAGACGAAAAATAAACGACACATAAGTTATTGGTAGAGAGAAATTTAAGTCAATCAATTCACCGTCGACCTAGAAGCATTCTCCTCCTCTTGGGCCAGTGTGAACTGTCGAACAGCTTAGGCGTGGGTTTCGTCGTCAAATTGACACAATTCCTCGCGCCGAGAAAAACTACGCTAAAAATAAAGGCGCATTCCGGCAAGTGAAATGCACCTTTTAGCCAAAGTTTTCCTGTGAAAAAGTGATTGCATCTGAGTTTTTGTCATAAAATTAGGAAATAATTTTCTCCTGTTCTGTGCAGCATTCGTTCTAATCGTCTGACAAGCAGGGAAATAGAAAAGGCGCCCCCAAAAGAGGCGCCTTTTCTTGGCTTAAACGGCAAAAACCGCAAAAAAGCCTTAGATGTCGTAATACATCGTGAACTCGTAGGGATGCGGACGCAAACGGAGGTCGTCGTAATCCGCTTTGCGCATGTCAACGAGCTGCGTGACCAGATCGTGGCTAAAGACATCGCCCTTGAGGAGAAACTCGTGGTCGGCCTCCAAAGCCTCGGCCGCAGCCAGAAGATTGTCCGGAGCCTGCGGAACCTGAGCCAGTTCTTCCGGCGGTAGTTCGTAGAGGTTCTTGTCGAGCGGATCGCCTGGATCGATCCGGTTCTGAATCCCATCCAAGCCAGCCATCAGCATGGCCGCGCAAGCCAAGTAGGTGTTGGCGGTGGCATCGGGAGTACGGAATTCCACGCGCTTGGCCTTCGGGCTGGCAGAATAGGTCGGGATGCGGATAGCAGCGCTTCGGTTTCGCGCCGAGTAGGCGAAGCTGACCGGGGCTTCAAAGCCCGGGACCAGGCGCTTGAAACTGTTGGTGGTCGGGTTGGTGATCGCCACCAAGGCTTTGGCGTGCTTGATGATACCGCCAATGTAGTGCAACGCGGTTTCACTTAAGCCGGCGTAGCCATTGCCGGCAAAGAGAGGCTCGCCCCCCCTCCAGATGGACTGGTGGGTGTGCATACCGGAGCCGTTATCGCCGTAAAGTGGCTTGGGCATAAACGTCGCACTCTTACCATGCCGACGAGCGACGTTCTTGACCACGTACTTATAAAGGGCCATATCATCGCCCATTTGGGTCAGGCTGTTAAAGCGCAGGTCAATTTCGTTCTGACCGCCGGTCGCGACTTCATGGTGCTGGCGCTCGACGTAAATCCCCAATTCCATAAGCATGAGCGTGATCTCATTGCGGATGTCTTGCAGGGTGTCGGACGGCGGGACCGGGAGATAACCTTCCTTGTGCCGAATCTTGTAACCGAGATTCGGGAACTCTTCGCGACCGGTATTCCAGATTCCTTCGTTGGAATCCACGCTGTAGAAGGAACCGTTGGAGCTGCTTTCGTAGCGCACGTCATCAAAGATGAAGAACTCAGCTTCCGGGCCAAAGTAGGCGGTATCGCCAATGCCGGTGCCTTGCAAGTAAGCTTCGGCACGAAGAGCGACACTACGCGGATCGCGCTCGTATTTCTCCTTGGTAATCGGATCGATGATCGTACCAATGAGGCTGAGGGTCGGGGCATCGTTGAAAGGATCGACCATGGCCGTGCCAGGATCAGGCACGACCAGCATGTCGCTGGCGTTGATCGCTTTCCAACCACGGATGGAAGAGCCGTCAAAGCCGAGGCCATCTTCAAAAATCTCCTCGCTCAGCTCTTCAATCGTGACCGTGAAGTGCTGCCAGGTGCCGAGCAAGTCGCTAAACTTCACGTCGACCAGCTTCAGATCGTGTTCCTTGGCGAAGGCCAGTACCTCCGCCCCAGTTGCGCATCGTTTGTATTTTTCAGCCATAGTTAGGTTCTCTATCGATTATGGGATGTTCGTGGGAAATCACCATAGACCGCCTGGCCAGACGCGCAAATGAAAAGGCGCGAGCTTTTCCCCAAGAAATGCTCGCGCCTCTCCGTGTGGATGAGAGACATCCACGAGAGTCACCTGGCCGCAGCCTCTAGCAGGGCTCGTCGGCGAGGTGAATAAAAATTCGGTGTATCAGACCGTTTTGAACTGCAAGTGGCAGTTCTAGACCGCCTTGTCGCCCGTCTCTTCCGTGCGGATGCGGACGGCTTCTTCCAGCGGAAGAATGAAGATTTTGCCATCACCGATTTTACCGGTCTTGGCAGCCTTCACGATGGTTTCCTTGGCCTTGTCGACCAGCTCGTCCTTGAGAACGACCTCGATCTTGACCTTGGGCAGGAAGTCCACGGTGTATTCACTACCGCGGTAGATTTCGGTGTGGCCCTTCTGGCGGCCGAAACCCTTAACTTCGCTAACGGTGAGACCTTCAATCCCAAGTTCAGTGAGAGATTCCTTCACTTCCTCGAGCTTGAACGGTTTGATAATCGCTTCGAGTTTCTTCAAAGCCATGTATTCCTCCTTATCTTGTTCGTTTGGTTTACCTTACAGGTTATCCCCCAAGGCGATACGGGTAGCCGCTGCCAGGCGGGTAACCTGATCCTTAAGGTGCATAAGCAAGGAAGCAGCCTCCATGCCAGCCCCTTTCCTATGCCTCAGAATCCTTAGCTTGGCAATGGCATTCCACCCTGAACGGGCAAGAAATCAGCCAGTTCCCTCAGGAATGGTAAAGTTGCCTCATTTTCCTCGTTTCCTCCTGGCTGAAAATAACCAGCTTTCTTGCGAAACGTCGAAGCAGAACACAAAAAACCCCGGGGCCGAAGCTCCGGGGTTTTTTGAGAATAGCGAGTCTTAAACTCGCATCAACTTAGAAGGTGTAGACCAAGTTGACCGCGATCTGCATCTGATCGTCGTTTTCCTGGATGCCGAACGGCCCAGCGAAATCGTTACCGATCAGGTCGTAACGGTACTCAACACGGAAGAGGAGGTTCTCCCAGATGTCGAAGTTGGCCGTAAGGGTCCAGGACCAGAGATCAACGCTGCTGGCGTTACCAGCAACAGCGCTGGCGGTACCAACCTTGTAGCCGTGATCGTCGTGGAAGTATTCACCACGACCAGCAAGGCTGAACATCGGCGTGAACTGGTACTTGGCGTACAGAGCAGCACCCCACCAGGTGGAAGTCGTGCTGTTAGCAGGGCCAAAGGCAGAGTCCGTGCCAGCGTTGTCAGCAAAGCCGAGGTCGGCGTTGAAGGCAAGCAGGAGCTTGTCGTTGGCGAAACGCGGCGCCCACTGACCCCAGATGTCCCAGGTGAAGACGGATTCGTTTTCCGCAAACGTACCAGCGGTACCAGCAACTTCGCCACCAGCGGAGTAGATGAAGCTGTTCGCGACGGTAGCGTTGCCACCCGGAGCGTGCACAGCGATCTGACCGGTAACAGCCGGAATGTTGTTCACACCCGTGCCGTTGATGCCGAGACCGTTGTCAGCGCTGTTCCAGTTGTTAACCAGACCGAGCTGAGCATCGATGATGTCGTTGAAGGCGTAGCTCATCAAGAAACCAGTGTGCGTAAGCGGAATGGCGTTCTGGAAGAGGAAGCTGCGGCTGAAGTTCAAGTTAGCCGGGCTTTCGATCACTTCGTAACCGAGAAGCGTCACGAACTTACCGAACTTGAAGTCGAGGCCGTTACCAACCGGGACGCGGAACTGGACGTAAGCCTGCTCCAAGAAGATGTAAGAAGCAGCGTCGCCCACACCAGCGGAACCGGCCAGGATCTGCGCATCTTCACCGAACATCAGGTCAGCGCGGAAACCGGCGGCCCAGGTGTTCTCGTCCGGCAGAGCCTTTTCAAGGGCCAGCTTGAACGCGTTGATGTTGAATTCGTTGTTGTCAGTGTCGAAGGCACGACCGCGAGCTTCCGAGCTCGGGAAGCCGCTGTTGTTACCACCTTCACCGATGGTCGCCTGACCGCCGCTCAACTGACCAGCGAACTGGTAGGTGTAGCTCGTGTCGACGTAACCGGAAAGGACGATGCCCTTCTTGGCGGTTTCAACGTAGATGCCGTGGTCCTCAATCATTTTCTTGAGGTCCTTCTCATCATAGTACTTGTCATCGCCGGCCTGCACGGACGAAGCCATGGCAAAACCGAGAGCGACAACGGATACAGACTTAAGAAGTCGTTTCATTATGTTAGTTCTCCTTGTTGGTTTGTTTGTTTGAGCTCTTAGGTTAATCCCCAGAAAAACCACCGAGCTTGAACATGATTCGTGAGCTATGCCTATGGCACACCTCTTCTTCAATGTTGCGAGCGACCCTAACTGAACCGCCAAGAGGGTCAATAGAAAAATTGCAGGTTTTTTTCGCTGGCTAACTTTTTTTTCTTTTTCCGGCGGAATTCCATTTTTTACGCAATTTCATATAACTGCCATATTTTTAACCACTTAGCTCTTCCAGTGCCTGCCAGCTAATCGCTTCACGCCCCCTTTTTGGCCCTAGATTAAATTTTTTCGTCTTTTTTTTGAACCTTTTGCTGAACCAGGGGTATCAACCTACAGAGGCATTGATCCTCGAACATTTTATTTAGTTAGTTAGCTCTCCTCCTAGTTCAGAAAACCCGGCGTCTCCCCAAACGCCGGGTTTTTTGTGTCTAGATCAGATGAGTTTGTCTTCCGCGGAGAACCTCCCCCCAAGATAGACAACGCCGCGGCTAGAATTTCCTCCAGATTCCTTTCTAATCCCCCAACAATCTCGCAAAGAGTATTGGGCGGCTCGTTTTCCGCAGCAGACCAGACGCTCCGATGCCTCCTTCCACTGATCACCTCCTTTTGGACTTACCCGAACTCGACCACCGCAACTGGCGCGACCGCCTCGGCCTCATGCTCGGCCTGATTGAACCGACCGAATTGCCTGACAAGGAGGTGATTCAGGCCCCCCAGGTTTCTGAGCTTCCCCCCACGCGGGAAGTCCCTCCGGCGCCCGAGTTAGATACCCGTGTCCAGATGGCTATATCCTTTGCCACCCGCGCCCATCATGGCCAGACCCGGGCCGACGGGCGCACCCCATATATCGCCCA